>JBDTTN010000128.1:0-7068 GCA_039930625.1 Gemmatimonadota bacterium
GGCTGGTCGAAGTCGTTCTCGATCAGCGCGCCATCGATGCCGCCGCGCTCGAGCTGCGCCAGCTCGGCGAGCGCGACCTCGAGCAGCGCGTCGATGCTCGTGAATCCCGGATATCCAGGCAGTGGCGGGAGGGCGATCATGCCGATGACCGGCTTGCCGGAGGGAAAGAGCGTGCGGAAGCGGCTCATCGCCTAAGCCTCATCGGGCGTCGCCCCCAGGTGGCGGATCACCTCGGCCGCACGGCGCGCACCTTCGCGGAGTGCCCCCTGCAGAGCCCGACTGCGGAAATATTCGACGCTGAAGCCGGCCTGAAAGGCATCGCCGCAGCCGGTGCTGTCGATCTGCTCGTCAGCGGGAACCGGCTCCGCGGGTTCGCCGTGGCGTTCCCCGTTCAGGAGCGCACTGCTCCCCGCGGCGCCATGGGTGACGACGATCAGGGTACGGCTGCGCCGAGTGTGGGGCAAGAGTCGCTCGACCGTCGTTTCAGTGCCGCTGATGAACAGCACATCGAAGTGATCCAGCAGGGGCGCGATCCCATCGAGGTCCGGACCGAGATCGGCCCCGTCGAGGAGGTCGGCGATGCGCATTGCGGCGAGGTCGCGCATCTGCAGGATTGGATCGACGAGGTGCACGATCTGCCGGAACCAGGGTACCGCGATGACATCGACGCTGCGGAGGAAATTGAGATCGGCCAGGCTCAGCCGGAAGTTGGCGAGCACGCCGGGGTCGTAGCCGCCAGCCGGAAAGATCCGCTCGCCGCCGGCGGAGAGGCGGATCGCCTGAGAGGCGGTGGCGCCCGGAAGATGGTGCAGGTGGGTGGTATCGATGTCGGCGGTGATGAGCTTTGCCGTCACCGCGTGCGAGCCGGCGTCGGTTCCGGTGCAGCTCAGCAGGGCCACATGCTCGGCGCCGGCCCGACGCGCGTGAATCGCAAAGTTGAGTGAGATGCCCCCGACCCGCTCGATGCCGAGATCGAGGTAGCGATCGATCGTGCACTCGCCGACGGCGGCGATCCGCATGGGTGCCGCCGGTTCAGGGCGGCGGCATCGGCGCCGGCCGCGCCAGCGCGCGAGCCAGCAGCCAGACGACCACCACGTTGACCAGGATCACCACCGCCTTGATGAGGCCGGGGCGGTGAAACAGCTCCCACACCTCAAGCGGAATGAACGAGGCCGTCGCAACGACCGTGAGCCACTCCGCCCAGCGCAGCCCACGCCAGAGACCGATCCCCTCCACCAGGAAGAGCAGCGCATAGAGCAGGGTTCCGCCGGCCAGAATCTTGGCGTGCCCTCGCGGCATGTCGAGCAGCCAGCTCAATCCGCGGCGTACCAGATCCTCCTGGGTGTTGAGGGGCGTGTCATCCACCCACTCCTGAACGTCGGCGGCCACGTCCGGACGCAGCAGGTGCAGCGTGGCGAGGGCCACCGCGGTCAGCAGCGTTGCCTGCGCCAGTTTGAACGTCGCGATCATGCGGATGGAACGGACGCCGGGGGCGCGCGAGGGCCGGGGAGCGCTGCTGGAGGTGCCGGCGTCGCCGGACATAAGACTCGTCGCGAATACGGTGGTGAAGTCGTGGAGCAGCCGCCGACTGGCGGTCGCGCGAAAGCTGCCGGCCTCGGGCCGCGTGCGCCAGTCCCGCCTCACCGGCGCCGGGACGCGTTGGACCGGTGGCTTCGGGTACCGTACTATTCGACCGCGAAATCGGCGGACCTGGAATCGGAGGGGGGACACGGTGACCAATCGGCGGGCCTGGACGGGCTTCTGGATCCTGGCGTTCGTCTGGGGCTCCTCATTCCTATTTATCCGGATCGGGGTGGAGCAGCTCTCGACCTTTCAGGTCGTCTTCGCCCGCACGGGGATCGCGGCCGTCGGGCTCAGTCTCATCGCCCGGCTCCGCGGCAAGCGCCTGCCGACCGACTGGCACAGTCTCCGCGACCTGCTGATCGTCGGGATCGTGAACACGGTGATCCCGTTCGCGCCGATCACCTGGGGGGAGATCACGGTGGAGAGCGGCGTCGCCGCCGTGCTGCAGGGGACAGCCGCGCTCTTCACGATGGCAGTGGCGCACTTCGTCTTTCCGGACGAGCGGATGACGCTGCGCAAGGTGGCGGGGCTGGTCGTGGGCTTCCTGGGACTGGTGGTGCTCGCGAGCCGCAGCACCGCGGGAGATGTTGCCGCTGGCGACCCGGCGAGTCACCTGCTCGGGCAACTGGCGATCGTGATCGCCTGCTTCTTCTACGCCCTCGGCGGGACCTACAGTCGCAAGGCGATCCAGAATCGGCTCGACCCGATCATCGCCGCCGCGGGCGCCATGGTGGTCACCGCCACGATCAGCGGGGCGATCGCCTATGCCCTGCCGCTCTTCGGCGGGCCGGCGCCCGCCCCCTGGGGTACGCTCACGCCGCGGGTCGCCGGCGCGATGCTCGCGCTCGGCCTGATGAACACCTTCCTGGCCTACCTGATCTTCTACTCGATCGTCGGAACGCTGGGAGCCGGCCGAGTCTCGATGGTCACCTACATCGTCCCCGCCGTCGGCCTCGTGCTCGGCGCGCTCTTTCTGAACGAGAAAGTGGACCTTCGGCTGCTCGTCGGAGCGGCAATGATCGTCGGCAGCATCGGCATTGTGAATCTCAAGCCGGAACGGCTCTTTCGGCGGACGGCGCCGGCACCGCGAGGGTGAGCGTGGGGCCGCTCAGCTCCCTTTCCCGTTCCGCAGATCCTCGAAGCGGGTGTTGCCGATGGCGTAGGACTTCCAGTCCTTGTAATCGAAGTGCCACCACTCGTGCTCGTAGACCGTGAACCCCTCCGCCTCCATCGAAGCGCGCAGAAAGTCCCGGAGCCGGCGTTCTTCGGCGGTGCCGCCGGTGTAATCGGGATATGCACGGGAAGAGAACTCGTCGTACAGACTCGGCATCTTCACCGGCTTGCCAGTGCGGAGCACATACAGGGAGAGATCCACGGCGCAGCCGCGGTTGTGCCGTGAGCCATTCGCCGGATCAGCCACGAACTCGTGCTGGCTCGGCGGCGTCGCCTCCCAGAAGACCTTGGTGATGTACCAGGGGCGGTAGGCGTCGTGGATCAGCAGCCCGTAGCCCTGCGCGCGGAGCGCCCGATGAACCCGCACCACCGCCTCCGCCGCAGGTCGCTGCATGAAGGCGCGTGCCTGACTATAGAGCGGAGTGCTCAGGAAGTTGCGCGTGGTGGCGTAGCGGATGTCGAGATGGATGGTCGAGTCGAGCGTGACGATTTCGACCAGGTCCGTGGGCCGAAACGGACCCGCTTCAGCCGGCGGCGTGGCGCGGAGCGCCTCCTCCCGCAGCTCGGCGACAGGGCGCACCGGCGTGACCCGGAACACCGGCGCCGACGAGTGGCAGGCGACAATCCCGGCGAGAACAATGAGGGCAGTACGTCGCATGCAATCTCCCTGTCAGTAACGAACGATTGACCCCGTCACTTCCCCAGCCTCTTGATTGACGGCTGGTTCCGCCGCCTCAGACCCGCAGGTGATCGGGGCGCCACTCCCTGATCCGTTCCTTGATCGCCACGCGCGTGGTCAGCTTCTCGGCGATCACCGTGCGCACCAGACCGGGCAATTCCGCATCCGAGGCAAAGCGCAGCGCCGCGAGCTGCCCGCGGGTGAATTGATCGATCTGCGGCTGCAGGTCGGCGGGCAGCAGCCGGGCCAGCCTGAGCCGCTCCTCCAGCCGGATCACCCGATCCTGCACCACCAGCGGAAAGATCCGGACGTACCAGCCAAGCACGACGAGAATGAGCGCGACAAGCACACCGGCGATGCTGTCGAGGTCCGGTTGGCGGCCGAGCCGCACAAACGCGACCACCAGGTAGGCGAGCATCAGTCCCCCTCCGACATAGTGGAAGTAGGGCACGATGCGCTTGTGATTCGCCAGCGACTGCGGTTCCGCCGATGCCATGAGGGGCCTTGGATGAAGCGCGAGGAAAGTGGTCGAACTCAGGGTGCCGTGATGGTGTACTCGAAATCGTAGGAGTGCTTGCCGGATTCGATGATGATCTGCATCGTCCCGGTGATCCCCACCAGCTCGTCGGTCCCGGATTCCGGCACCACGGTGACAGTGAGCGATGGCGCACCCCGATTCATCGTGCCGCTGTGCTGCAGCACAAAGCTGCCCTTCTTGCCGTGCAGGGTACCAGTCACCCGCTCCAGTGCGACATAGCCGCCCGAAGTTCTGGTGCTGGTCAGAAACGAGAGCATCTGTCCCTGACTGGTAGCCTCGAGGTCGCCGTGGAACTGCTTGTCGATCGTCATCCGGCCGAGGCCGGAGGCGTCGCTGTCGTCCGGGGCCTTGGGCGCGAGCTTCACCTCGAATGTTCCGGTGGCGTGAATCGTCACGGCAATCTCCTGCGAGGTGGGCTCATTGGGCGACGCCGGCCCCTGGGCCAATAGTGGTGAGCTAAAAGCGAACGAGGCAGCGGCAAATACCGCGACGAGTACGAGAGACCTCATGGTGACTTCACTCCAGGTGGCTCCGCGTGCAGCGGGGCGAGAGGAATCGGCGCGTGCGCTACATCGCTGCAGTCGAGAACCGGGCTCGCACGGACTCGTCAACCTTGGTCGGCTTTCCGGTCGCGCGGGAGATGGGGCACCAGAGGGTCCGGGCCCGTGCCAGCAGGCGGCGATCTGAGCCGCGAAGAATCTCGGTGTGCCGCTCAAAGCTGCTCTTCTCGCTGCGCCCCACCCAGGTCCGCGCCACCAGTTGCTCTCCCGGCATCGCGGGGTACTTGTAGTCGATCTCGTGCCGCACCGCCACCCAGGCGAGCGTGGCCTGCTGCGCCTCAGTGGCGGCCGCCTGCCAATGCGCAACCGCGGCGTCCTGCACCCAGCGCAGGTAGACGACGTTGTTTACGTGTCCCAGCTCGTCGATGTCCGCAGGTAGCACGGCGATGGGAAGCTCGAAGCGCTCAGTGGCTGGATCGACGGGCACGGAGGGGCTCAGCCGGGCGTCGCGATTGATTCCGTGTAGCGCAGCAGGCCGGTGATCGTCGCGAGGTGGTGGTCGTCGTGTTCGGCGACGAAGAAGGCGTGATCCAGCAGCCGCATCGGCGTCTTGAGCCGGGGGTGCATGGCGCTGCGCTCCCAGTCGGCCTCGTCGGCGGATTCGAGTTGCTTGACGAGGTCTGCTCTCGCCTCCCGGAAACGGGCGAGCATTACCGGAAGCGAAGACTCGTTGTGCTTCGCGGCGAAGGTCTGCCGGTTCTCCAGATCCGCCTCGTGCAGCACCGCTCGGCCCACCGCGAGATCCTCGGCCCGCGCCATCCAGAGCGGCTCGATGTCGCCGAGGTGGCCGGCGTTCTCCTGCAGCGACCAGTGGCCGCCGTGCTGGGCGGTGAGCTGCGGAATCGTGAGACCGCAGAGCCGGTGCTCCAGCCGGATCGGGGTGCCGCGGAGGCGCTCGATGAGCCCCGGCGCCGCGGAAACCGGCAGATCAAAGGTGAAACGACGCTCAAACCACGGCTTGCGCTGAATCATGCTCGGGAGGGTTCAGGGAACGGCTCCATACGGACTGCACGATACTCACGGCATGCGGGGGGACGCCACTCGCGCGGGGTAGTGCAACTCCCACCACTGCCGTGCCTCCTCGTCTCCCCACGGCTCGGTGGCAATCGCCGCGAGGGCCTTGCTGAGCACCGTGGCGGTCGCAGGACGATCGGCAGGCTGCTTGGCCATGCAGGCGAGGACCAGACGGTCCAGCTCCGGCGGGATCGGAAGATCGGTCCGTTGCGAAGGAGGCAGCGGCGTCTCCCGAAGATGTTTCGCGATCATCTGCATGGCGTTGGCTGCGACGAACGGAAGCCGGCCGGTGAGCAGGTAATACCCGACGCAGCCCAGTGCGTAGAGGTCGGCCCGCCCGTCCACCGCCTCGCCCGACAGCGTCTCCGGGGCCATGTACGCGGGAGTCCCCGGCGTGAGGCCGGCCTGCGTGCCGTACGAATCCTCGCTTTCCATGGTGGCCACGGACTTTACCAGCCCGAAGTCCAGCACCTTCACGTAGTCCCAACGCAACCCCAGCCGCCCGAGGTGGATGTTTGCCGGCTTGATGTCGCGATGCACCAGGCCAGACACATGGGCTTCCTCCAGCGACTCGCACACCTGGCGCAGGATGTGGATCACTCGGCCGGCGGGGAGCGGTCCCTTCTCGCGCACCAGGGCCTCGAGCGTCAGGCCGTCGAGCAGCTCCATCACGATGTAAAGTGTCTGGTCGTCGGTGACGCCGAAGTCGTAGAGTTCCACGGTGTGCGGCGAGCGCAGGTTCGCCGCCGCTTCCGCCTCGCGCCGGAAGCGGGTCATCGCGAGTTGCGCAGCTTCGCTGCCTGCGGACCCGAGCATCTCCGGTCGAATCAGCTTGATCGCCGCCGGGCGGGAGAGCATATGGTGAGTGGCCCGATACACCTCGCCCATGCCGCCGTGTCCGAGCAGTTCGACCAGCTCGTAGCTCCCCATCGCCCTGGCTTGCGCGACACGCTGCCCGAGCCGCCGCACCACGGAGGCAATCACTACCGCCACGCCGACGATGAGATAGTCGGGATAGTGCATCAGCAGCGCCGAGCCGGCGGAGGGGAAAGGCCACGTGCCGCGGGCCCGCGCGATCAGCATGCTCAGCGGATTCATCGACACCGCGATCAGCCCCGCGATCAGGGTCTTGGCGGGAGTGCTCGGGATGATGGCGGCGTACATCAGGGTCGCGATGCCGACCCACGAGATGACAGGGAAGATGGGCCATCCGGCAGGCAGGTGAGACCAGTGAATCGTGAGGCCGAGTGCCAGTCCGGTCAGGACCAGGTAAACGAGTCCGAGATCCAGCGCCACGCGCGGGTCGCTGTCGGCCTTTCGGGTATAGGCATAGAGTGCGAGCGAAAGGAGGACGCTAACCACAGCGATCACGTCAGCAACCCGAATGCCGTCCCAGGGGCCCGAGAATATCGCGGAATCGCCAGTGATGTAGCTCAGCGTGGTGGCGAGCGTCCACAGCGCCGCACCGAGGAGGCACATGATCCCGAGCCGGCGGGACGCCTCGCGGAGCAGGTCGTTGG
>JBDTTN010000129.1:0-7059 GCA_039930625.1 Gemmatimonadota bacterium
TGGTGACCGACATCGACAAGGAGAAGATGACGCAGGTGGTACGGGCCACGGGAGCGGAGACCGTCGCCCCGGACAAGATCTATGACGTCCCCGCCGACATCTACTCTCCCAATGCGCTCGGCGCGACCGTCAATGACGATACCCTCAAGCGGCTCCAGGTGGAGATCATCGCCGGCGGCGCCAACAATCAGCTCGCGGAAGAGCGGCACGGTGTCGAGCTGGAGCAGCGCGGCATGCTGTACGCCCCCGACTACGTGATCAACGGCGGCGGAGTGATCAATGTGTACGGCGAACTGATGGGCTGGGACCACGACCGCGCCAAGCGCAAGGCGGCGCAGATCTACGACACGCTGCTCAGCATCTTCGCCACGGCGAAGTCCCAGAAGATTCCCAGTTACCAGGCCGCGGATCACGTGGCCGAAGCGCGGATTCGCGGGGTGGGGACGATCGCGGGGATCCGCGTCTGACCCCCTGCATTTTTATTCAACCGCTGGCTATACTGTCAAATGGCTGAAGTCATTCCGATCGGCGCTGATCACGCCGGCTTCGCACTCAAGGAACGGCTCAAGCAGGAGCTCCGGAATCTGGGCTTCGAGCCCCTCGATCTGGGCACCAATTCGGCTGATTCCACCGACTACCCCGACTACGCTCACCCAGTCGCCGAGCAGATTGAGCGCGGCGATGTACGGCGTGGGGTACTGCTGTGCGGGACGGGGCTCGGAATGGCCTATGCCGCGAACCGCCACCATGGGGTGCGCGCCGCCGTGGCCTGGACTCCCGAGGTCGCCCGGCTCTCGCGGTCGCACAATGATGCCAACATCCTCGTCCTTCCTGCCCGGTTCGTCTCGGAGCAGGAGGGACTGGAGATCCTGCGGGCGTGGCTGAAGGAGCCGTTCGAGGGCGGCCGCCACCAGCGCCGGGTCGACAAGATTGAACCTTGAAGGGAGACCGAATGTCGTACGACCACAACGCCTCGCTCCGCCAGGCGGATCCCATCATCGCCGGGCTCATCGACGACGAGCTGCACCGGCAGCAGAACGGCCTCGAGCTGATCGCGAGCGAGAACTTCGCGAGCCGCGCGGTGATCGATGCGATGGGGACCCCGCTCACCAACAAGTACGCCGAAGGCTACCCGGGAAAGCGGTACTACGGCGGCTGTGAGGTGGTGGACAAGGTTGAACAGCTTGCCATCGACCGCGCGAAGCAGCTCTTCGGGTCCGACCACGCCAACGTGCAGCCGCACTCCGGGGCGCAGGCCAACTTCGCGGCTTTCATGGCGATCGCCAAGCCGGGCGAGACGATTATGGGTCTGGCGCTGCCGCACGGAGGCCACCTCTCCCACGGTGCCGCGGTGAACCACAGCGGCGTCGTCTGGCGCGCAGTGCAGTACGGGGTCAATCCCGCCACCGGCCGGATCGACATGGACCAGGTCCGCGACCAGGCCCGCCGGGAACGGCCCAAGATTCTCATCGCGGGCGGCAGCGCCTACGCGCGCGTCATCGACTTCGCGGCCTTCCGCTCCATCGCCGATGAGGTGAGCGGCTATCTGCTCGTCGACATGGCGCACTTCGCCGGGCTGGTGGCCGGCGGGGTGCATCCGTCGCCGGTGCCGCATGCGCAGATCGTCACCAGCACCACCCACAAGACGCTGCGGGGCCCGCGTGCCGGCATCATCCTCTGTATTCAGGAGCTGGCGGCGGCTGTGAACAAGTCGGTCTTTCCGGGGACTCAGGGCGGTCCGCTCGAGCATGTCATCGCCGCGAAGGCCGTCGCGTTCGGTGAGGCGCTCGAGCCGGAGTTCAAGGTGTATGCCAAGCGCGTAGTGGAGAACGCGAAGACGCTCGCCGAAGCGATGATCGAGCGGGGCTTCGCGATCGTATCCGGTGGCACCGACACCCACCTTATGCTGGTTGATCTCCGGCCCAAGAACCTGACCGGCAAGGAGGCGGAGGCGCTGCTCGGCAAGGCGGAAATCACGGTCAACAAGAATACGATTCCCGACGACCCGCAGTCCCCCTTCGTGACCAGCGGCATCCGGCTCGGCACGCCCGCCATGACCACTCGGGGCATGGGGAAGCCGGAGTTCAAGCGCATCGCCCAACTGATTGACGAAGTCCTGACCAGGCGGGATGAGGAAACCATCACGCGGGTGAAGCGGGAAGTGCTGGATCTCTGCCGCGCTTTCCCGCTGTACAGCCCGCGGCGCGCTTGACCCCCCGGCGTCCGGGTCCTAGCTTCGCTCGCTATGACCCGGACCACTCGCCTCTGCCATGAATGAGCTCCACTTTTCTGCCGATGTCCTGTCGCGCCTGCGCGCGGACGGCTATCGCTACGACGAGCGGGCCTATCTCTTCGTGCTCGCCGCGATCGAGTTCCTGCAGTCGCGCCTTGAGGCGCGTCGCCATGTCACGGGTGCCGAGCTGGCGTGGGCCTGTCGCGACTTTGCTGTAAGGCAATTCGGGCTGCTCGCGTCGGACGTGCTTGGCTACTGGGGTATCCGGCGCACCGAAGACTACGGAAGTATCGTCTTCATCCTGGTCCGCGCTGGCCTGCTCTCCACCCAGCCCACCGATCGGGAGGCGGACTTCGCCGCGGTCTACGAATTCGGGGAGGCGTTCAGCGAGCCATACTCATGGGATGGCGTGGCGGAGCTGGTGGCCGTCAGTCGTTAGGCAGCCAGCCCACAGTCCGATCTCGCCGCAGGCCTCATCCATGGTGTCCTGAGACTGCGACTCCCCTCCGGCCTGCCATGGCCGAGTGCCGGCCACCTGCCTGGCTGACGGCTGAAGGCTCTATGACCATCCCTGTGCTCTCCCCCGTACAATCCGCTGACTGGGACCGTCGCGCCGAAGCGACCGGGATCGCCCTCGCGACCTTGATGGAAGGGGCAGGGCGCGCCGCCGCGGAGGTGATTGCGGGCCGCTACGCCGACCGGCTGGCGGGTGGGGTGCTGATCGCCGCCGGCCCCGGCAACAATGGCGGTGACGGCTGGGTCATCGCGCGGGTGCTGCATCGCCTCGATGTGCCGGTCTTTGTGGCCGCGGTCGGTGGCGAGGGCTCCGCGCTCAATTGCCAGATGGCGGCGATAGCCCGGAGCGAAGGGGTGCGGAGCGTCGAGCCGGACGGACCCTGGCCGACCGTAACGCTCGCGATTGACTCGCTGCTGGGGACCGGCGCGCACGGGGCGCTGCGCCCGCCGGTTCAGGCGCTGGTCGACCGGCTCAACGATCTGGCGCTGCCGCTCATCGCGATTGACGGCCCGACCGGCGTCGATCTCGCGACCGGCGTCACCCATGGTGCCTCGGTACAGGCGCAGCTTTCGATCACCTTTGGCGGATTGCGTCGCGGGCACCTGCTGGCGCGGGACGAGTGTGGCGACATCGTCGTGGTCGACATCGGCCACCCTTCGGGAGACCCGATGTGGCCGGTGCTGCTCACCGATCGCGATGCCGCGGAGGCACAGGGCCGGTTCGATTCGAAGGAATACAAGGGAACCCGAGGCCGAGTCGTAGTGGTCGGCGGGGACGATGGCATGAGCGGCGCACTACGACTCGCCGCTCGCGCCGCGTTTGGGGCCGGGGCCGGACTCGTTCACGCGGTGGCGCCTGGCAAGACCATCGACCTGCTCGTGGGTGCGGAACCCGACCTGCAAACCCTGCGGCACGACTTCACCCTGCCTCTCTCCCCAGAACTCGAAGCGCTCCTCGGCCGGGCGGATGCCGTCGTCATCGGCCCGGGTCTGGGTCGCTCGCCGGGCCGCGATCAGTTCGTACTCGGCGTCGCGCGACAATCGCGCGCCGTAGTGCTCGACGCCGACGCCCTGCATGCCCTGGCCGCGCAACGGCCCGCGCTCCAGACCCTCGCCGTGGACCGGTCTATCGTGCTCACACCGCACCAGGGAGAATTCCGCCGGCTCTTCCCCGAGTGCGCCGACGATCTGGAACTGGACCCGTGGGCGGCGGCGCAGTCCGCCGCTGAGCTCGCCGGCTGCGCGGTGCTGCTCAAGGGAGTGCCGACGGTTGTCGCGGGCAGGGATGGATCCCTGGTCACGGTCGCGGCCGGCAACCCGGGGCTCGCGACGGGCGGCAGCGGCGACATTCTCAGCGGCCTGGTCGCGACCTCGCTGGTCCAACTGGAACACCCCGTCATCGCAGCCGCCGTCGCCGCGCACGCGCTGGGGCGCGCCGCCGACCTCGCCGCTCGGCGGCTCACCGCCCGCGGGATGCGGCCGATGGACGTGATTGCCGCGTTGCCTGATCTCTGGCGCACCTGGGAGACATTGCGGCGAGTGCGGCCGGCGCCGCGGCCGCCGGTGCTGCTCGAGCTGGAAGCGCCACAGCGGTGGTGAATCCGGCATGGCGGGCGCTGCTGTTGAGCTGGGCCATCGCCGGCCCGGCGCAGGCACAGACCCGCGACTGGTCACCCGAGGACCGTGCCGTCATCGGCGACTTCACCCGCATCACTGCCGTCGCCACCAGCAGCGATCGCGTGTTCGTCGCGACGCCGACTGCCGTGATCGCGTGGGATCCGCTGGGGCGTCGCTGGCAGGGGCCGTGGCAGCCGCGGGATCCAGGTGTGCTCACTGACGTGCTGCTCGCGCTCGCCGATCCGCTGGACGGGGGACTCTGGCTGGTGCGCCGCAGTGGCTGGGTGCACTTCGATCCGGGGATTCAGCTCTGGGAGCAGGGCACGGTGCCGGGTAGCGTAGTGGACGCGGCGCTGGACCAGAATGCCCCCGGCTCGGGACTGTTCCTTCGCACCGCGGCGGGGTGGTTCACGGCATCGCGCGGCGGGGTGGCATTTCCCAGCGGTGCCCCGGCGCGTCCGGTGCGCGCGGCCACGCTGGATGAGGCGATCAGGAACAACCCGGCGATCCAGGCCAACGGTGCCGCGCTGCTCTTCGGCAGCCGGCTCCGGAACGTCCGCTACACCGCCGTCGCCCGCGCCCAGGGCTTTACCGGCATCGGCTGGTACCTCGGCACTTCGGGCGCTGGGCTGGTTTACCTCGCGGATGGCGCCGGGATTCCCGAGCCACTCACCTTCGGGCTGCCAAGTGCGGTCGTGGCGGCGGTCTTCGCGGGGACCGGCGGCGTCTGGGCGGTCACGGAGCGGACCCAGACCGCAGACCCCGGGCTCACGTTCGTCGGGACGAATCTCGGGGAGTTCCGTTCGCTGCAGGGACCGAGGGCGACGGGACTGCCCTTCACCCAGGCGCGCCGGGTGGTCGGGATGGGGACTGATCTCTGGCTGGCGACCGACGGCGGTGTCATCCGGATTTCGTCCCGGACCGAGGACGCCGAGCGCTACGATGAGGGCCGAGGGCTGCCTGACTCACGAGTGCTGGCGGTGGCGCAGCGGCGCGGGCGGATCGTGGCGGGGACGGCGCATGGGGTGGCGTGGTACAGCGATTCCACCGGGTTTCGCCGCCTGGCCCCGACGTTTTCCGACGCGGCCTACGCTGTCGCGCTCTCCGGAGACACCACCTGGGTCGGCACCCGCCTCGGGCTGTTCGCGGCGCTCCCTGGCGAGCCCGATCTGCTGCAGCCCGATGCGCTGCACGAGAGCATCGCTTTGCAGGCTCCGGTAGTGGCGCTCACCTGGCGCGCCGACACCCTGGTGGCGCTGCTCGAGGACCGACTCCTCTGGCGCAACCCCGGCACCGGCCGCTACAGCCTCGGCCCGATACTTGGCAGCACCCTCGGGCGGGTGCACACGGTAATCAACGGACCGAGAGGGCTCTACATCGCAGGCGACCGCGGGGTCGGGCTCGCCGGCCTCCTGACGCCACTCCGCCGAGCGCTCACGGCTCCCGGCGATCTGCCCGGAGAGGTCACCGATATCGCGGTTGACGACAGCTACCTCTGGGTGGCAACCCTGCGCGGCCTGGTCCGGCTGCGGCTCGACGTGATCGGCCAGTGACGGACACCGCTGAGCCGCTGCCGGGGGATCAGCCGGTGATCCCGCTTGGCCCCGGCCTCGAGTTTGACCGGATCCGTCGCATCCTCGACCGGCTCGGCCCGATCGCGCGCGGAGTCGGCGACGACTGCGCGATCCTGCCTGACGGTCCTGGTCGGCTGGTCGTGAGCGTGGATCTATCCATTGAAGGCGTCCACTTCCGGCACGACTGGCTGACGCTCGAGGAGATCGGCTGGCGCGCCACGGCCGCGGCGCTCTCTGATCTCGCCGCGGAGGGGGCGGCCACCATCGGCGTGCTCACCAGCATCGGGGTGCCTTCCGTGGCCACAGACGATGAGCTGACTGCGCTGATGTCGGGTGTCGGCGCGGCGGCGCATGCAGCCGGTGGCGCCGTTCTCGGCGGTGATCTGACGGCGAGCAAGCGCTGGGTGATCGACGTGACGGTGCTGGGACGCGCGCTGCGACCCGTGACGCGAGTCGGCGCGGCCCCGGGCGATGGTCTCTGGGTCACTGGAACGCTCGGCGGCGCGCGGGCCGCGCTGCACGCGTGGCTCGCGGGAGGGGCGCCGCATCCGGGGGCGCGATCGGCCTTCGCGCATCCGGTCCCGCGGATCGCCGCGGGGCAGGCACTGGCTCGCGCCGGCGCGCATGCCATGCTCGATCTCAGCGACGGGCTGGGCGGGGATGCGGAGCACCTGGCCGCGGCGTCGGGCGTGGCGCTGGAGATTGATCTCGACCTGGTCCCCGTCGCGCCTGCCGCGATTCCCACGGCGGTACGGGAGGGGATTTCGCCGGCGCTCTTCGCCGCCCAGGGAGGGGAGGACTACGAGCTGCTCGCCGCGCTTCCCGCCGACTTTGATGCGGCCGCGGCGGCTCGCCTGAGCGGTGAGACCGGAGTTGCTCTCACCCGAATCGGGGCGGTGCACTCCGGCGCAGGGACGCGCTTCCTGCTGGCCGGAGTAGCGGTGGCGCTCATGGGGCACGATCACTTCCGCTGAGCGTTCCCGTCGGCTGGCCCGTTCCCTGTTCCCCTCTGCCGATGTACGTTCCCCACGTTCGCGCGAGGCATACCCCAACCCACCGGTCCATGTCCACGATCATCGAAGTGCACGGTCGCGAAATCATCGACAGCCGCGGCAATCC
>JBDTTN010000130.1:0-7048 GCA_039930625.1 Gemmatimonadota bacterium
TCGGCGAGGCGCTGCTCTCCACCCTGCAATTCACGCTGGAGCCGGCCTGGTCGGTGGACCTGCATGACGCCTGGGCCGAGGCCTACACGCTGCTCGCCGCGTTGATGCAGCGGGGCGGCAGCCGACCCTCCGGCGAGGCCCGGCAGATCGCTTCCTGATTGGAACGGCCGGGCTTGCGGCCCCGGAGATCCCGGGCGATCATCGGTCAACCTTTCTGGAGTCTGCATGCGCCGCGCCCTGCCCCTCGTTCTGCTCCTCGCTGCCACCCCGCTGGCCGCGCAGGACGCCCGCCGTCCCGTGACCCTCGACGACCTCCAGCGGCTCAAGGAGGTTAGCGATGCACGGATCTCCCCCGATGGCCGCTGGGTTGCGTACACCGTCGGCGAAGTCGACATGAAGGGAGACCAGCATGTCACCGACCTCTGGATGACGAGCTGGGATGGCAAGACGACTGTCAGGCTGACCAGCACGCCCAAGGAGAGCGAGAGCTCGCCGCAGTGGAGCCCCGATGGCCGCTGGCTCGCCTTTCTCTCCAGCCGCGGCGACGAGCACGAATCCGATCAGCTCTGGCTGCTCAGCCGCCAGGGTGGTGAAGCCAGCAAGGTGACCGAGGTGCCGGCGGGGATCAGCGACTATGTCTGGTCGCCGGACGGAACCAGGCTGGTCTTCGTGATCGAGGATGGCGATTCGGTAGAAGTTGCCAGCGCGGCCGCGGCCGCCGCCGGGGAGGCACCTGAGAGGCCGGACAGTGCCAAGGGTCCCGCCTCGAAAGACACCGCCGGCGCCAAGACTGACCCACCGATCGTGATTGATCGCTACTACTTCAAAGAGGACTACACCGGATACGTCCGCCGCAAGCGGAAGCATCTCTATCTGTTCACCCTCGCGGACAAGAAGCTCGAGTTGCTCACCCCTGGTCCGCACGACGAAGTGCAGCCGGCCTGGTCGCCGGATGGCCAATATCTCGTCTTCTCCAGCAAGCAGGTGGGGGACGATCCCGACCGGCATGACAACTGGGATCTCTGGGTGATCCAGGCGGCGGTGGGGGCCGTGCCCCGCCAGCTCACCACCTTCGCCGGCCCGGACGGAGATCCGAACTGGGGCCGGCCCGCCTGGAGTCCCGACGGACGGACCATTGCGTACGTCCAGGGCGGTGCCGACTCGCTCATCTACTACGCCGGTGTGAAGCTCGCGGTGATTCCCTGGGGTGGCACCACGTCGCCGACGCTGCTCACCGGCACCCTCGACCGTAACATCCTGCAGCCGACGTGGAGTCCCGACGGCAAGTCACTCTACGTCACCGTCGAGGATGACCGTACGGTCTACCTCGGCCGAGTTCCCGCCACGGGTGGGCCGATGGAGAAGATCATCAGTGGCCGGCGGGTGGTGCCGGAATTCTCGATCAGTCACGACGGCAAGATCGCGGCGGTGGTGGAATCGCCGGCGGAACCGGCTGAGGTGTATGCGGCGGAAGGGCCGGAGCTTCGGGCACTGTCACACCAGAACGACTCGCTCATGTCGGCGGTGAAGCTCGCCTCCGTCGAGGAGATCAGCGTCCGGAGCAAGGACGGGACGACCGTCAACGGCTTCCTCACCCTGCCGGTCAATTACACCCCGGGCAGGAAGTACCCGACCATCCTGAATCTCCACGGCGGTCCGGTCAGTCAGTTCCAGAACGACTTCAACTTCTACTGGCAGACGCTCGCGGCGCACGGCTACGCCGTGGTCGCGATGAATCCCCGCGGCAGCTCCGGTCGAGGCGAGAAGTACTCCCTCGCGATCTGGGCGGACTGGGGCAACAAGGATGTGCAGGACGTACTGGCCGGCGTGGACGAGGTGGTAAAACGCGGCGTTGCAGATGCGGGCCGACTCGGTGTTGGCGGCTGGAGCTACGGCGGCATCCTGACCAACTACGTGATCGCCTCCGACAGCCGCTTCAAGGCGGCAACCAGCGGGGCGAGCATATCCAACGTGCTCGCCGGCTTCGGCACCGACATGTACGTGCGCGAGTACGTGGCCGAGCTCGGGACACCGTGGAAGAACACGGCAACCTACCTCAAGCTCTCCTATCCCTTCCTGCACGCGGACCGCATCAAGACACCGACGCTTTTCCTCGGCGGGGCCAAGGACTACAACGTGCCGCTGCTCAACTCCGAGCAGATGTACCAGGCGCTCCGCAGCCTCGGCGTGCCGACCAAGCTCATCGTCTATCCCGGCCAGTATCACGGCATCAGCAAGCCGAGCTATCAGCGACATCGGTGGGAACAGTACCTGGCCTGGTTCGGCGAGTATTTGACGCAGTAGGCCATCGCACTTCTCGACTCGGGCCGCTCATGATGCGCAGCGCCGTTCCCCACCTCGGCAAGGTCGGGCTCCCGGCACCGGTCGCCGAGCTCGCGCGCCGCACGTGGGACGCGATCATCGTGGGCGGCGGCCACAACGGCCTCACCTGCGCGTTCTATCTGGCGCGGGCGGGGAAACGAGTTCTGGTCCTGGAGGCGCGGGAGCGCATCGGCGGGGCCTGCACTCTCGAGGAGACCTGGCCGGGCTATCGGGTCTCGCCCTGTGCGTATGTGGTCGGGCTGCTGCATCCGAAGGTGATCGAGGAACTCGAGCTGCCGCGGCGCGGCTACAGCTGGGCCCCGGCGATGGGCGGCTACTTCGTGCCGTTCGAGGATGGCTCCAGCATCCAGCTCTGGGACGACGAGGCCAGGGCGGAAGCCGAGCTGCGCGCCTTCAGCCCGAAGGACGTCAAAGGCCGGCACGAGATGCATGGGCTCATGAAGCGGGTCTGCGACGCGTTGCGGCCGCTGGATGACCGGGACGTCTGGCTGCACCGCGCCCCCAGCCGGGAGGAGATCGAGCGGCGCCTCGGCCACGACGCGGACGCCATCGGGCTGCTGTTCGACTGGTCCATCGCGGAATTGCTGGACCGGTATCTCGTGGACGAGCGAATGAAGCTGGCCTACATGGGACAGGGCGTGGTCGGAAGTGCCGCGAGCCCCTTCGACCGCGGGACTGCGTCGCTGTACTACCATCACTTCTGCGGTCGGCTCGACCACGGCGAACCCGGTGGCTGGGGTTACGTGACCGGCGGCATGGGTATGGTGTCTTTCCTGATCCATGATGCGGCGGTCGAGGCGGGGGCCACAGTCGCCGCCGGCGTCCCGGTGGCGCGCATCCTTCCGGGCGAAGGCGTGGAATTGTCAGGCGGGGAGCGGATCCGGGCGCCGATCATCGTCTCCAACGCCGATCCGGTGGTCACCGCGCGATTGCTGGGGCCGAGCGCCGACACCAGCTGGAAGCGGCGGGTGGACGAGGTGCCGATGAAGAGCGCGACGGTGAAGTTCAACGCCGCCCTGTCCGAGCTGCCTGACTTCAAGGTTCGCCCGGGCACCCGGATGCCTCACCACCTTGCCACGATCAACACACCTCTCAGCCGCGACGGGTGGAGGCAGGGTCACGCCGACGCGATGGCCGGCAGACTGCCCCGACGGGTGTGGACCGAGATCTACCTGCAGACCGCGTACGACCCGAGCGTGGCTCCGGCGGGAAGGCACCTGATGAGCGTCTTCTCGCAGTATGTGCCTCACACCTTTGCCTCGGGGACCTGGGACGACCACCGGGAAGCGGTCGGCGACGTGGTGCTCGGTTCGATCGCCCGCTTCTGCTCCAACCTCCCCGACACGGTGCTGCATCGCGAAGTCCTCGGGCCGCCCGATGTGGAGGCCAGGCTGGGGCTCACCGGCGGCCAGATCTTCCAGGGGGAGTGCCTGCCGCCGTACATGTGGCAGAACCGTTTCACATACCGGACGCCAATGCAGGGTATCTATCTCTGCGGCGCCTGCACTCATCCGGGTGGCAGTGTCATTGGTATCAACGGCCGCAACGCCGCCTACGAGGTGCTCGGTCTGCTGGACTAGGCGCCCTTTCCCACTGGGAGCATGTGATGCTCTGGCACCGCCGCGCACTCCTCGCCCTGCCGCCGCTGCTCCTCGCTGCCACGAGCCTCTCCAGGTCGCCAGTCTCGCGGACCGCGCCGGGAGACAGCACCGCCATTATCATGTTAGGCACCGGGATGCCTTTCCCGGACCCGAAGGCGCAGGGGCCGGCTACGGCGGTCACGGTCGGTGCCCGGATCTTTCTCTTCGATGCGGGGCCTGGCGTCGAACGTCAGCTTACCGCCGCGGGACTGCCGGTGCGGGACGGCCCAATCACCGCGCTCTTCCTCACCCACCTGCACAGCGATCATACCCTCGGCCTGCCCGATCTGATCTTCACCTCCTGGGTCATGGGACGGCGCCGCCCGCTCCCGATCTTCGGCCCGAGCGGCACGAGGGCCATGACCGACCATATCATCGCGGCGTGGGCCGAGGATATCGCGATTCGCACTGACGGGAAGGAGCGGACCGCACCGGGCGCCTACAAGGTGGACGTCAAGGAGATCGTCGGCGGGGTGGTGTACGATTCCGCCGGCGTCCGCATCACGGCCGTGCCGGTGTTGCACGGGAGCTGGAAGCAGGCCTTTGGGTACCGCATCGATGCGCCGGGCAAGGTCATCGTTATTTCGGGGGACACCAGGCCGAGCCCGGCGCTGGAACGTGCCGCCGCTGGTGCGGACGTGCTGATCCATGAGGTCTATCCTGCCGTGCGGCTCAAGGTGGAGGCCCGACCAGGTGGAGACTCCTGGCCGGGGTACATGCGCGCCTTTCACACCTCCGACCAGGAAATCGGTGCGCTCGCCGCGCGCGCGAAACCGAAGTTGCTCGTGCTCTATCATATCGTGCGCATGGGCGGCACCGACGAGGAACTGCTGGCGGGAGTGAGGTCGGGAGGATTCACGGGGAAGATTGCCATCGCCCACGATCTCGACCGGTTCTAGGCCGACGGGAAGGATCGATCCGGTGTGAGCCACAGCTCGATCCCCTGGTGGGGTGCCGCCCCGACGCTGGCAGAAGCCGAGCTGCCCGTCAGCGCCGATTTCGTCCTCGTCGGCGGCGGGATCGTCGGGCTCGCCACCGCGTACTGGCTGGCGCGCGCTGGTGCCAGACCGCTGCTGCTGGAGCGCGAGGGAGTCGGGGCGGGCGCGACCGGCAGGAACGGCGGCTTCCTCCCAATCGGCACCGCGGAGGACTACGACGCGCTTGTTTCGCGCATTGGCCGGGAGCGGGCCCGCGACCTGCTCCACCTGACAATCGCAAATCGCAGAACTGCCGATGAGCTCCTCGGCAGCGAGGAGATCGACTGCGACCTCCGGGCATGCGGACACCTGCACCTCGCGCTCGATGACGGGGAGCAGCGGGTGAATCGAGGCCTGGCGGCGTTGCTCACCGAGGATGGCTGCGCGACGGAGGTGCTCAATCGCGAGGAGGCCCAGGCGCTGGTCGCCACGCCCTTCGGGCCTCGCATCGTCGGCGGGCTCCTCTTCCGGGATATCGCCCTGCTGCATTCCGGAAAGCTGGTCCGCGGGCTCGCGGCGGCGGCACTTCGGCGCGGCGCTACGCTCGCGCGGGGGACCGTCCGCGCCCTCAGCGGGTCAGCCCAGGGCGCGCGGGTCGTAACCGATCGGGGCACGGTGGACAGCTCCGCCGTGCTGCTGGCCGTGAACGCCTGGACCGGCGCACTGCTCCCCGCGCTCCGTCCGCTGATCACGCCGGTCCGAGGGCAGGTACTCGCCTTTGCACCGATCGCCCCGGTCTTCCGCACCGGCATGACGGCGCTGACCACGGTGACCGAGGAGTACTGGCAGCAGACCGCCGATGGAAGCATCATCCTCGGCGGCTGCCGAGCGGTTCGGCCGGACCGGGATGAGCAGGCGCTCGACATCTCGCCCACCGATGACGTGCAGGGCGCACTCGAAGCGGTGCTCCCGGGGCTCTTCCCCGCCATCGGTCCGTTGCGGGTGACCCACCGCTGGGCGGGAACCATGGCCTTCACGCGGGACCGGCTCCCGATTGTGGCGCGCCTGCCTGACGCAAGCGGCTGGGCCGTCGGCGGCTTCTCCGGCAACGGGATGTCGCTCGGGTTCATTTTCGGACGGATCCTTGCGGACCAGCTGCTCGGCGGCGCGGCGGATCCAAAGCTCTCGATCTTCTCCCCTGACCGCCTCATTGGAGCCCCCACATGACACCTCACCATCTCACGCTCGCGGAAGGTCTGACGCGAATGCCCGGGCCCTACGGCGACCACTTCGCCGTGCTGCTGCAGCATGGCACCCTCGAGGTGGGGCTGTATGCGCCGAAGGGAACGGACCCACAGACCCCTCATACCCGCGATGAGATCTACGTCGTGATGCGGGGCAGCGGCTGGTTCCACAATGGCGATGAGGTGATCGCGTTCGGACCTGGCGATGTGCTCTTCGTGCCGGCACACCGGGAGCACCGGTTTGACCGGTTCACCGATGATCTGGCGCTCTGGGTGATGTTCTACGGACCGGAAGGGGGCGAGGTCGGCGGCGGGCTATGATGATTCGCCCTGCCGCCGGCCACCGAGGAGCCGGCGCGGCTGGGCATCTGCGAACTCGGCGGAGTGACCGCCGGTCACACACCCTGACAATCTCCCGGCTGTTGCGCGCCGACTCCTGTCGGTAAATTCGCGCCATGAGTCTCGAGCCCACACTCTCCCGCGAGCATTACCTCTCCTCCGAGTGCTTCGGCCGGGAGAAGGAACGCATCTTCGCGCACGAGTGGTTCTGCGTGGGCCGGGAGGAAGAGGTCCCCGGCGCCGGCGACTATCTCCTGTGCGACGTGGCAGGTGAGAGCCTGTTGCTGGTGCGTTCCAGAGAGGGCGCCCTGCACGCTCACTACAACGTCTGCCGTCACCGCGGCTCGCAACTGGTACTCGGCGTCGACTCGAAGCCATGGGCCGGCGCGGCGGCCTGCCCTACGGGCACCTTCTCCGCCGGCATCAAGTGCCCCTATCACGCCTGGACCTACAACCTCGATGGCCAGCTTCGTACCGCCCCGTTTCTGGAGGAGGGTGACGGCTTCTGCAAGGAGGAGCTGCCGCTGTACTCCGCCGCAGTGGCCACGTGGGGCGGGTTTGTCTT
>JBDTTN010000131.1:0-7019 GCA_039930625.1 Gemmatimonadota bacterium
GGCTCGGCGTACACCTGGAGCGAGAACAGCCGCGAGAACCGCCTGACACCGTTTGCCAACGACCCGGTGAGCGATCCGTCGGGAGAGGCACTGCTGCTGCGAGACGAGGAGACGGGAGAGGTCTGGTCGCCGTTCCCGGGCCCGATGGCGCGACGCCACGATAGCGGCCGCTATGTGATCCGGCACCGCGCGGGCGGGTCGAACTTCCAGCATGTCAGCCACGGCATCGCGCAGGAGGTCACGGTCGGCGTCGATCCGGTCGATCCGGTGAAGGTGTCCGTAGTGACGCTTACGAACATCTCCAATCGGCCTCGCCGCGTGAGCCTCTACTCGTACGCGGAGTGGCGACTTGGCCCGCCCCGGGCGAGCGATCATCTGCACGTGCAGACCGAACTGGATACCGCCGGCTCCGCCGTGCTCGCCACCAACAGCTACAACGGGGAGTTCGCCGGACGGGTCGCCTTCGTGAGTGCCAGCGAGCCACTCCGGTCCGCGAGCGGCAACCGGCTGGCCTTTCTGGGACGCAACGGTTCCCTGCCGACGGCGGCGGCGTTGAGCCGGCATCTCCTGTCGGGGGAGTTCGGGGCGGGACTCGACCCCTGTGCGGCGCTGCAGGTCACGATCACGCTGGCGCCGGGGGAGCGGCGGCGGTTCGCGTTCACCCTGGGACAGGGTCGGGATTCCGCGCACGCCCGGGACCTCGTCGCCCGGCATGGCACGGTGCCCGGGGCGGAGGAGGTGCTCAGGCGATCGCAGCGGAGCTGGGACAAGCTGCTGGGCACGGTGCAGGTCTCCACGCCAGACGATTCGTTCGATGTGCTGGTGAACCACTGGTTGCTCTATCAGACCGTGAGCTGCCGGCTGTGGGCCCGCTCCGCCCTCTACCAGCCAGGCGGCGCCTTCGGGTATCGCGACCAGCTGCAGGATGTGATGGCGCTGTCGTTGTCCCGCCCCGAGCTCGGGCGTGAGCACATCCTGCGGGCGGCGGGCCGCCAGTTCGCGGAAGGCGACGTGCTGCATTGGTGGCATGAACCTTCCGGCCGCGGGACCCGGACCCGGTGTTCCGACGACCTGCTTTGGCTCCCGTATGTGGTCGCGCACTACGTCTCTGCCACCGGAGATCACGGCATCCTCGATGCACAGGTCCCCTACATCGAAGGACGCCCCCTCGAACCGACGGAGATGGAGGCCTACCTCGAGCCGCGCCAGTCAGGCACTTCCGGCTCGATCCTGGAGCACTGCCTCCGGGCCATCGACCGCGGCCTGACGGCCGGCCCGCACGGACTGCCGCTGATCGGGACTGGTGACTGGAACGATGGGATGAACCGCGTGGGGCACGAGGGCCGGGGAGAGAGCGTCTGGCTGGGCTGGTTCCTCCGCACCGTGCTGGAGCGGTTCACCCCGCTGTGTGAGGCATCGGGAGACCGGCCGCGCGCCACACGGTACGCCGCCGAGTCGGCCCGGCTGGGGACGATGCTGGATCTGAGCTGGGACGGCGAATGGTACCGGCGGGCGTACTACGACGATGGCACGCCGCTGGGATCGGCACAGAGCGACGAGTGCCGGATCGATTCCATCGCGCAGTCGTGGGCCGTGCTGTCGGGTGCGGCACCGATCGCGCGCGCGGAACGCGCCATGGACGCGGTGCGGACCCATCTGGTCCGCAGGGCCTCGTCCACGGTGCTGCTGCTCACGCCGCCCTTCGATCAAGGTACGCGGGATCCGGGATACATCAGGGGGTATGCGCCGGGAATCCGGGAGAATGGCGGTCAATACACCCACGCCGCCATCTGGATGGTCATGGCGGTCGCAAAGCTCGGCAATGGCGACGAGGCGATGGAGCTGTTCCACATGCTGAATCCCATCAACAACAGCCGGACGCCGGCCGACGTCGATCGCTACAAGACCGAGCCATATGTCACCGCGGGTGACGTCTATGCGCATCATCAGCATGCGGGGCGCGGCGGCTGGACCTGGTACACCGGTTCGGCGGGGTGGATGTACCAGGCCGCGGTGGAGAGCATACTGGGCCTCAAGCGTCGTGGTGACCAGTTCGCGATCTACCCGTGCATCCCGTCGATGTGGCCCGGCTTCAAGATCAAGTGGCGCTTCGGCGCGGCCACCTATCTCATCCAGGTGTCGAATCCGGAGCATCGCACCCGCGGCGTGATTTCGGCCGCGCTCGATGGCGAGCCGTGCACGCCCGATGCGATCCCGCTGGTGGACGACGGCCTGGAACACCGGGTACAGATCACGATGGGCAGCACAACCAGGCGGTCGGGAGGCTTTGTAGATGCGTCGCGGGTGGCGGGGAGGAAGTGAGCGGGGGGAGAAGGTACGGCGCGAGCGGGAAGGTGTGAAAGCGGAACAGGGAAGGGAGAAAGCGCGATTGGATTCTTGATTGGCACGTCGGGGGCGCCTGACCAGCACCGCACCTCCATCCAAAGGAGTAGATACATCCACGAATGAGGATTCTGGCGCGGTTCGAACCGTGCAAGGCACTACCTTCCGGGTGCGATCCCGGGGCGCGTTTGTCGCCTGACCGTCATGTCCGCGAAGTCTTTCGCCCCCCGATCTCCTCCGGCCCACGGGTCGGTCGGCCCCGGCAGCACCGGTGCCGAGTCAGGAGGTCACCATGAGCGACCCGAACCAGGCCGGACCCCCATCGCAGCACCTCCCCCGGGCTCCTTCCCCGCCAACCTTATTAGCCCTGCGTGAACGGATCGAGAATGACGAGCACTTCCGCGAACTGATGGCGGATCTGCTGCAGATCTTCTGGATCCGGGATGCGGTGGACAACTCGCTCGTCTACGTCAGCCCCTCCTTCGAGCGAATCTCGGGGCGCACCTGTCAGAGCCTGTACGACGACAATGCCAGCCTGCTGGATGCTATCCACCCCGAAGATCGCAAGCGCATGGCCCAGGTCATCGGGCAGATCAGCAAGACCGAGGGTTACGAGGAGGAGTTCCGCCTGGTGCGCCCCGCAGGAGAGGTGCGCTGGATCTGGGCCCGAGGGTATCCGGTCCGCGACAAGCACGGGACGATCCGGCGCTTCGTGGGGATCGCCGAGGACATTACCGAGCAGAAGGCGAGCGAGAAGAACCGCTCCCGGGCGGGCGGATTCATCGAGTACACCGGTGATACTGTCGTCTGTGTCACGGCAGACGGGACGGTAGTGTCCTGGAGCGATGGAGCGACACGGACCTACGGGTACACGTCAGACGCCATGCTGGGGAGCTCGTTCTCCCGGCTGTTCCCACCCGATCAGTATCAGGCATACCGGCCCGTCATGGACCGGGCCGTCAACGGCGAATCGGTGCCGGCGCAGGAGACGGTGCGGCGCCGCAAGGACGGGAGCCTCATCACGCTCACGGTGAGCATCGTCCCGGTGGACGCCACCGCCGGGGACCTCATCGGCGTGTCGAAGACCGGCCACGACGTCACCACCATCAAGAAGCTCGAGGCCCAGTTCATCGAGGCCCAGAAGATGGAAGCGGTCGGCCAGCTCGCGAGTGGGGTGGCCCACGACTTCAACAACATCCTCGGCGTGATCATCGGCTACACCGACATCATCCTGGAAGCGCTGGGCCCCGAGCACGCGTTGCATGGAGACGCGAAGGAGGTCCGCACCGCCGCTGAACGAGCGGCCGGGCTGACCCGGCAACTGCTGATCTTCAGCCGCAAGCAGACGGTGCAACCGGTGGTGCTGGAACTTGACAGCGTGGTGAAGGATCTCGATGGGATGCTGAGGCACCTTATCGATGAGCACATCATCCTGACGGTGGATCGCGATGCGCAGGCGGGAAGTATCAACGCAGATGCCGGCTACATCGGACAGGTGTTGCTCAATCTGGTGGTCAATGCCCGCGACGCCATGCCCGATGGCGGCACCCTCGCCATCGCCACGAAGAATGTGACCCTGGATGCCAGCTATGCGCTCGACCACCCCGGCGTCCCGCCGGGCGCCTACGTGATGCTCAGCGTCAGCGATACCGGAACCGGCATGTCCGACCACATCAAGTCCCACCTCTTCGAGGCCTTCTTCACGACAAAGTCGAAGGGGAAAGGCACCGGCCTTGGCCTGACGAGCTGCCAGACGATTGTCCGGCTGTCGGGTGGTCATATCGAGGTTCAGAGCGAGCTGGGCCGGGGAACGATCTTCCGGGTCTATCTGCCGCGTGTGGATCAGCCGGCGGAACCGACGGTTGGGTCGGAGCGCGGCAGGACCCGGCTCCCGCGAGGCAGCGAAACGCTGCTGGTCGTCGAGGACGAGCCCTCGGTACGCCACCTCGCCGTGGCGATCCTCGAGGGCCAGGGCTACCGGGTGCTCTCCGCCAGCAACGGTCAGGAGGGACTGCGCGTGGCGCGGGAGCACGAGGCAGACGCAATCCGTCTCGTCATCACAGACGTGATCATGCCCCAGATGGGCGGCAAAGTGATGGCCGAGTGGCTGAAGACCACCTATCCCGATCTCAAGGTGCTGTTCACCTCGGGATATACTGATGATGCCATCGAGCACCACGGCGTCCTCGAACCGGGCGTCGCATTCCTGCCCAAGCCGTACACCCCGGCGACGCTGGCTCGACAGGTGCGCGAGATGCTGGATGCACCGTTGCACGTCCAGGGCGCGTCGTGAGCTCGGGCCCGCGGGCATGGTGGCTGCCGCTCACCTCGCGGATCGTGCTCATCTTCGTGCTGCAGGCGGCGGCCCTGCTGTCGATTGTCGGCGTGGTCTTCCATCACCGGGTGCGGGAGAGTCTCGAGGCCGCTTCCGTCTCGGAGCTGCTCACCCGCGCAATGGAAAAGGAGACCGCCCTCAATACCTGGCTCGACCAGCGGCTGGCCGATCTGGACCAGTTCTCCCACGATGAGGATCTGCAGGAACGGGTCGCCAGTCTGATCGAGGCGGCTCCCGGATCTCCCGCCTGGCGCGCCGCACACGCCCTCGTGCTGAAGGAACTCTCGCCTCACATGACCGGCGCGCTGGCCGGCTTCACCGAGATCTTCGTCATGGAGCCGGACGGCGGCACGATCGTAGCCTCCACCCTTGCGTCCCAGGAAGGCAAGAAGAAGGCGGGACACCCCTACTTCGACAACGGCAGGACCGGCACCTCCATCCAGTCGCCCTATCGCTCGGTGAACGTCATAGGTCCGGCGGTCACTGCCGCGGTGCCGTTACGGCTTCCGAATGGCCGCCTGCTGGCGGTGCTGGCGGCGCGCCTGGATTACGCGGCGGTGAATGCCATTGCGGTGCGCCGCTCGGGATTGCGGGAGACGGCAGAAGCCTTTCTGATCAACCGCGCTGGGCTGCTGGTCACCCAGCCCCGCTTCATCAGGAAACCCGCGGTCCTAAGTCAGGCGATTCACACCGAGGCCGCCCAACGCTGCGTCGCCGGCGCCAGCGGAGTGAGCCTGGCGCCGGATTATCGCGGGGTGTCGACGTTCAGCGTCTTTCGGTGGATCCCCGGGCATGAACTCTGCCTGATTGCGTCGATCGATCAGGCCGAGGCTCTGGCGCCGGCCGACGCCTTTGCGCGTTCCGTTCTCCTGGTCAGCGTGCTGGCGCTGCTGGCAACGGCCGGGCTCGCGGCATCGCTGGCGCGCACGATCACCCGGCCGTTGCGGGCGCTGCAGGACAGCGTGGGCCAGTTCGCCGAGGGCCGGGACTCGGGTGGGTACCTGTTACACAGCGATGACGAGGTGGCGCAGTTGGCACTGGCGTTCGCCCAGATGCAGACGCGGGTGGCGCTCCGTAGCGCTGAACTGGCCGAGAGCAACGTCGCGCTGCTGGCCGAGAACGCCGAGCACAAACGGACCCAGGAGGTGCTGCGGGAGAGTGAGACCAAGTTCAAGCAGATGGCGGAGAGTATCACCGATGTGTTCTGGGTGACTTCGGCCGACCTCCACACGATGCACTACGTCAGCCCTGCCATCGAGGAGATCTGGGGCTTGTCAGTCGCGAGTTTGTATGCCAAGCCGCTGCTCTGGCTGGAGGCGATCGTCCCCGAGGACCGCGTGAGGGTGGGCGCCATCTTCGGGGGACTGGTGGAACATCCCAGTGTGGCGACCGAATACCGGATCATGCGGCCGGATGGCACCATCCGCTGGATCCACGACCGGGGCTTTCAGGTGCTCGACGCCGAGGGCAAGCCGTATCGGTTCACCGGGATCGCGAGCGATATCACTGACCGCAAGCTGGCCGAGGTGCAGGTGAATATGCAGTCGGCGATGAGTCGGGTACTCGCGGAGTCGTCCACTGTCGAAGAAGCGGCACACCGGCTACTGCAGGTGGTCAGCGAGTATGCGGGCTGGGAGGTCGGCAGCGTGTGGACGGTCGATCAGCGGAGCAATGTCTTGCGTTGCGGTGAGGTATGGAACCGGGTGGACTGCCCTGTCACAGAGTTCAGGAAGGCGAGCCTGGGCATGACGATGGCCCGCGGTGAAGGTCTCCCCGGCAGGGTGTGGGCCAGCGGCGGCCCGGCCTGGATTACCGACCTCGCCAAGGACGGCAACTTCCCTCGCGCCGGCGCCGCGCTCGCGAGCGGCCTCCACGCCGGCTTCGCCTTTCCGATCGTGGTCGGCAGCAAGTTGAGTGGTGTGCTGGAGTTCTACGCCCGTGAGGCGCGCGATCCCGGTACTGACCTGCTGCTGACCTTCGCCATGCTGGGGAGTCAATTCGGACAGTTCGTCCAGAACCGGCAGCTGGAAGGGCAGCTGTTTCAGTCCCAGCGGCTGGAGACAGTCGGCAAGCTGGCGGGAGGTATCGCACACGAATTCAACAGCATTCTGACCGCGATCATCGGGCAGAGCGAAATGCTGCTCAGCGATCTCCCGACAGGCGACCCGCTGGCCAGGAACGCGGTCGAGATCCGCCGCGCCGCCGATCGTGCCGCCCGCCTGACTGGGCAACTGCTGGCTTTCGGTCGGAAGCAGGTGCTGCGGCCGGACGTGCTGGACCTGAATCGGGTGGTCTCCGGCATGGAGGGCATGCTCTACCATCTCATGGGTGGCGACGTCGA
>JBDTTN010000132.1:0-7002 GCA_039930625.1 Gemmatimonadota bacterium
GAGACGCTCCGCGTCTGCCAAGGCGCCGCGGCGCGCCGCAGCCATCGCCGCCTGGAAACGGTCTTCCTGCGGCTCGGCATCCGAGGGCGTCGCGCGCGGGGTCAGACTGGCTCCGGGACAGGCGCCGCGATGGCGACCGGGGTGACGGCGCGGAGCAGGGCAGCGAACAGATCCGGCTGCCACCACTGCGGCGTCTCGCGCATGCAGGCGATCGCCTTCTCGTGAGTCATCGCCGGGCGATAGCTCCGGGTCGTGGTCAGCGCATCGTACACATCGACGATTCCGATGATCTGAGCGCTCAGTGGGATCTGCTCTCCCGCCAATCGGTCGGGATAGCCGGTCCCATCGTACTTCTCGTGATGCCATCGGATGATCGGCTTGATGTCCCAGGGAAACTCGATCCCCGCGAGCAGCTCGACGCCCCACATCGGGTGCTGCTGGATCAGCGCGAATTCCTCGGAAGTGAGGCGCCCCGGCTTGTTCAGGACTTCATGGGGGACCTTTACCTTGCCTACGTCGTGCAGATAGGCACCGAGGCGGATCGTCGTGATCTCGCTCTCCCCCAGCCCGAGTTCCCGGGCCACCCCGACGGCGAACTCGGCGACGCGCTCGCAGTGACCGTGGGTGTAGCTGTCCGCGGATTCGATCGATTGACCCCAGTCGCGCACCACCGCGAGGAAGTTGCCCTCGAGGTCGGCCACCTTCGCCTCGACATCCACCAGGTCGAGGTGGGCATCGAGACGCCCGAAGAGCCGCCAGGCCGAGTTGAGGTGGGCCAGCGCCTCCTGATTGCGGCCCATGACCTGGTACAGCCGGGCGAGCTCGCGGCAGGCCTCGGCCTCGCTCAGCACCGAACTGGTGGCCACCGAGGTCTCGATAGCCGCGCGGAGCCGGGCTTCGGAGAGGGCATGGCGCCCCGTTTCGCGGTACACCACGCCGAGGATGCGGTACGCATCGGCCTTGTCGATACGGGAGCCCAGCCGATCGAAGATCGCCAGCGCGGCCTCCGCGCTCTCCCGCGCATGCTCGTAGGCCTGCCGGGCCAGATGCACCTCGGCGTGATTCAGCCGGCAGAGTCCCTGCAGGTGCACGTCGCCGATCCGCTCGGCGATCGCTTCGCTCGCTTCGTAGTAGCGCTCCGCCTCGGCCCACTCCAGCCGATCGGCGCAGATCATCGCGAGGTTGTGATAGGCGATCGCGCAGCCCTTCTCGTCCCCTGCGGCGCGGCACGCCTCGAGTGAAGAGCGGTAGTGGCCGAGCGCGGCCGCGTGATCACCCTGGATGGTGGCGATGATGCCGAGGTTCTGCTCGATGCGGCTCCTGAGATCGGGACGGTCGCCCCCCAGCGCGAGCGCCTGACCTAACAGCTCCCGCGCGGGTCCCATCGCACCGTGCTCGAACTCGAATCCGCCGAGGGTGTTGAGCGCCTCGGCGGCAAGCCCGGGGTCGGCCAGCGACTCTGCGGTCTGGTAACTCCGGCGGCAGAGCTCGCGCGATCGCTCCGGCTCACTCCGGTGATGGTACAGGACGCTCAGCCGGCGGAGCGCCTCTGCCAGGACCTCCGCCTCGCCCGACAGTTCCGCGCTGCCGATCGCCGCTTCAAACGCGACAAGGGCCTCGGCCATCCGGCCGGCCCGTTCATGCCCGCGGGCCTCCGCCAGCAACTCACGAGCGGAGGGCTGCGTGTCCGCCGCCATCCGCACGCTGGCCAGCCCCGAAGTGCGTCGCGAAACCGGCATCGACTACCAGGCCACCGCGTACCGGGAGAAGTGCTGCAAGTCGGCGCTGACCCGCATGAGCAGCAGGTTATCGCGCGACAGCAGGAAGCTCAGGATGTCCAGCTTGTCGGTCGTATAGGCTACCCGCTTGAGGATCTGCAGCCGGGCGGCCGGGCAGCTGGAGTAATCCAGGGTGAGGGTCGCGGGACGGAGAAACTGCAGCCCCTCCGGCTGAAACCGCACCGAGCTCACGAAATCGGCTGGCGCCTCGCCGGTGATCAGAGTGGGCCGACCGAGCGCCCCGGCAGGGATCACCAGCAGGTGCTTGCCGATCGTCAGCGTGCCACCGGCCGGACCGATGAGCTTCTGAGTGATCGCGTAGGGCTGCCGCTCGCAGACCAGCAGCCCACCCAGAAGCGGTAGCTTCAGATTGGCGTCGGGCACCGCGACAGCAGCCGTAGGCGCAGTCGTGGAGTCCATCGTGGAACAACTGGTGAGCGCGGACGCTCCCAGGAGGACCACGTTGATGAGGGCCAGAATTCGGCGCGAGCGCAGCATCAGATTCTCCGATGGCGAAACGGTTGAGGAGCCTGCTTGGTGAACAGGCAACCGTGATGCCATCGAGCACAAATGACTGCATAGCAATCAGACATACGTGTTTGCGATGAAGCCAGTAACATATGAATCTACATATATTTATGAGTTTTTATTCCTGGGAATATATGCACTATTATCATACAGTCTTGTGTCCTGCTGCCGTTGGAATCGGGTGATCCTCGTCACCCCTGCCCCAACGCCACCTGCAACTTGCGTTGAGGCGTCTCCGCACCCGTAGGGTTCCGGCCACAGCCTTCCACGCTACTTTTCCGCCGCTCGCTTCTGCCCGCACTTCCCTGCCCCTTTCCGGACGCTCGCATGGCCTACTCCACGCTGCTCTACGACCTGCGCGACGGGATCGCCCGCATCACGATCAACCGCCCCGAAAAGCTCAACGCCCTCAACGACTCCGTCATCACCGAACTCGGCGTGGCGATCGACGCCGCCGGCAACGACCCTGCCGTGCGGGGCGTGATCCTGACCGGGGCGGGCCCGAAGGCGTTCGTCGCTGGGGCCGATATCGGTGAGCTCTCGAGTCAGAGTCCCTTCGAGGGAAAGGAGCGATCCCTCAGGGGCCAGGCGGTCTTCCGCCGGTTCGAATCGCTGCGAAAGCCGGTGGTCGCCGCCGTGAACGGATTCTGTCTTGGGGGTGGCTGCGAACTCGCAATGGCCTGCCATCTGAGACTGGCCAGCGAGTCGGCGAAGTTCGGGCAACCGGAGGTGAAGCTTGGCATCGGTCCGGGGTACGGGGGCACCGTTCGCCTCCCCCGGCTGGTGGGCCGAGGCCGGGCGATACAACTGCTGCTGAGCGGGGAGATAATTGATGCCCAGGAGGCCTGGCGAATTGGCCTGGTGAACCGGGTGCTGCCTGCCGAGCGGCTGTTGCAGGAGTGCGAGGCTTTCCTGCGGACGGTGCTCTCGCAGGGACCTCTGGCGGTGCAGTGCGTCCTTGAAGCGGTGGACGCAGGCTACGAAATGACCTCGCAGGACGCCCTCTTTCTGGAGGCGAACCACTTTGGCCTGCTCTCCTCCACCTCCGACATGCGGGAGGGGATGCAGGCCTTTCTGGAGAAGCGGCCAGCCAACTTCGCAGGCCGATAGTTGCGCCTGTAAATCCCCCCTCGGCCCGGCTAAATTTGGGCATGCGAAGAGGCCGAATTCTACCCCGTTTTCCCCGCTGGATTGGGGCGGTATGCGCCCTGTCCAGCCTGGCAGGGATGGGGTGTGAGACCAGGGATCGCCTCACCTTTCCGAGCAGCGGGCCCAGCGGCGCGGGCCCCCACACCGTCATCGACCGCCCCCTTGGAGATGTCACAGTCTCCGGCGACTCCGCCATCTTTTTCGTGACGGGGTACAGCATCGACCCGGACGGGCTGGACTCGATCTACTTCGAGACGGTCGGCGGCCTGACAACGTTCCAGCCGGAGGTGGTCAGCGTGGACTCGCTTCGGTTCGGACTGCCACTGACGACGCTCGGACTGGCGGGCGATACCATTCTGCTGCGGGTCTTTGCGACCGACCAGCTGGGCAACCGCGGCGATACGGCGATCCGGCGTTTCGTGGTCCAGTAGTGCGGGCGGAGCGGCTCACGGTGCGCGGCTTCCGCAATCTCGCGGATGCGGTGCTCGAGATTCCCGAAACCGGCCTCGTGCTGCTCGGGGCGAATGGCCAGGGCAAGACCAGCCTCCTGGAAGCCATCGGGTATCCGGTGCTCTTCCGCTCGTTCCGCACGGCGCTGGACGCGGAGGTCGTGCGGTTTGGCGAGCCGGGATTTCATGTCGAACTCGGCTTCAGCCGGGACGGCAGGGACCGATCGATCGCGGCGACCTTTCGTCAGGCGGGTCGGCGCAAGCGCCTGGAGCTGGATGGCGCCCCGCTCGAACGGCTGGTCGAGGGCGCCGGGATCTGGCTGGCCGTGGTCTTTGCGCCGGATGATGTCCGGCTCGCGTCCGGCCCGGCAGCGGCTCGGCGGCTCTTCCTCGACCGGACGCTGGCACTGTCCGACCATGAGTACATGCGCGCCCTGGCCCGGTACCGGGCCGCGCTGGCGCAGCGGAACTCGGCGCTACGGCAGGGCCGGCCAGATCTGGCTGGCGCGTTCGACGCACCGCTTGCCCAGGCAGGGGCGGTGGTGGTTGCCAAGCGGGTGGCGTGGGCCGCTGCCAAGGCTGAGCGCTACACCGCTACCGTGATGGCGCTGGGCGAAGAGCATGGTGAGGCCGCGCTTGGCTACCATGGTGCGGTGGAGCTCGCCGATCCTGGCGCGTGGCCCGCGCGCCTCATTCAGGCGGCCCCGCGGGATGCCGTGCGGCGGGTTACAACGGTCGGGCCACACCGGGACGATCTGGTCTTGCGGCTCGCGGGGCATTCGCTGCGGGAGTACGGCTCGACGGGTCAGCATCGCGGGGCCGCGATCGCGCTCAAGTTGCTGGAACTCGAAACCATCGAGGCAGCGACCGGTTCCTGCCCAGCGCTGCTGCTGGATGATGTATTTGCCGAACTCGATGGCCGCCGTCAGGAACGGCTGGCGCACCGGCTCTTCGACGCCCGATCAGCGCAGGTATTCATCAGCTCGCCGAGGCGCGAGGAGCTGCCGCCAGGGCTGACACTCCCCATCTGGGGCGTGGAGGGAGGACGGGTCGCTGCACCATGAGAAATCTCCTTTGTTGTGCCGAGGGTGGCAGGGTGACATGAGAGAACGGAATGGCGACTCAAGACCCACGCCGCTTGCTGACGTGCTTCAGTCCTATCTGAAGCGGGCGGGACTGGTGCGCCGGATGGGACAGGCGGGCGTGATTGAGGAGTGGGCTCAGCTGGTCGGACCACAGATCGCCTCGGTGACGGAACCGGAATCGGTGACTCCAGAGGGCGTCCTGCGGGTGAAAGTGGCGACGGCAGCATGGGCCTCGGAGCTGCAGCTCATGACGCCGCAGATTCTGGCCCGGCTCAACACCGGGCGCACGGGCCGGATCCCCGCCGTCCGCTGGCTGGGGGGCGGGATCGAGGGCAATCAGGGCGGCTCCGGCCGGAGCCGCCAGCGGTAAGAGGAGATGCGCGCACGGCCGTGCGCGTCCATGACGGACCCCAACAGGAAGCGCAATGGCGAAGGAATCGGTGGGTAACGGCAGCGAACAGCACTACGACGCGGGGTCGATCCAGGTCCTCAAGGGTCTCGAGGCGGTGCGCAAGCGTCCGGGCATGTACATCGGCTCGACCGCGGAGAACGGCCTGCACCACCTGGTGTACGAGGTGGTGGACAATTCGATCGACGAGGCGCTCGCAGGCTACTGTGACACCATCAACGTCACGATCCACAAGGACAATTCGATCTCGGTGGAGGACAACGGGCGCGGCATCCCCGTCGAGATGCACCCGACCGAGAAGCTGCCCGCGGTCGAGGTGGCGCTGACCGTGCTGCACGCCGGCGGCAAATTCGATAAGTCGAACTACAAGGTGTCCGGAGGTTTGCACGGCGTCGGCGTCTCGGTGGTCAACGCGCTGTCCGAGCGCACCGAGGTGATCGTCAAGCGGGATGGCTTCAAATGGCGGATGGCATTCGTGCGCGGCCAGACCGTCAAGCCGCTGGAGAAGCTCGACAAGGTCAAGGACACCGGTACCCTGGTCCGCTTCAAGCCAGACCCCGAGATCTTCAGCGTGCTCGAGTACAGCTGGAGTACGCTGTCCGACCGGCTGCGGCAGCTCGCCTACCTGAACAAGGGCGTGAACATCACCCTGAAGGACGACCGGCCTGATGAGGCCAAGGTCGAGACCTTCTTCGCCAAGGGCGGCCTGATCCAGTTCGTGGAGTGGCTCAACCGGAACAAGAAGCCGCTGCACCCCAAGCCGATCGCGTTCACGATCGTCAAGGACGACGTCGAAGTGGACGTGGCCATCCAGTACGAGGATGGCTACAACGAGAACATCTTCACCTTTGTCAACAACATCAACACGCACGAAGGCGGCACCCACCTCACGGGCTTCCGTGCCGCGCTGACCCGCGCGATCAACGAGTTTGCCAAGCAGCAGGGCTCGCTCAAGAAAGAGGATTTCTCGCTCACCGGCGAGGACATCCGCGAGGGGCTGACCTGCGTGCTCCACTGCAAGGTGCGCGAGCCGCAATTCGAGGGACAGACCAAGACCAAGCTGGGCAATTCCGAGGTCGAGGGCATCGTCAAGCAGGTGGTGTACGAACAGATCCGCACCTATCTCGACGAGAAGCCGGCGGTGGGCCGCGCAGTCATCGAGAAGGCCGTCAGCGCGGCGCGGGCCCGCGAGGCGGCCCGCAAGGCGCGCGATCTGGTGCGCAAGAAGTCCGGACTCGAGGGCGCGGTGCTCCCGGGCAAGCTGGCCGACTGCTCCCTCGACGATCCCGCGCTCTGCGAGATCTACCTCGTGGAGGGCGATTCGGCCGGCGGCAGCGCCAAGCAGGGCCGGGATCGCCAGTTCCAGGCGATCCTGCCGTTGCGCGGCAAGATCCTGAACGTGGAGAAAGCGCGCATCGACAAGATCCTCTCCAACGAGGAGATCCGGGCGATCATCACCGCGATCGGAGCCGGGGTGAAGGACGACTTCACCCTCGATGATGTGCGCTACCACAAGATCGTCATCATGACCGACGCCGACGTGGACGGCGCACACATCCGGACGCTGCTGCTGACCTTCTTCTTCCGGCAGATGCCGGAGCTGA
>JBDTTN010000133.1:0-6993 GCA_039930625.1 Gemmatimonadota bacterium
GTGCACGACCTCCTCTCCACCACCCGGGACGGGCGCGGCGTGGTGACCTGCCTCGAGCTTGCCGACGTGCAGGACAAGCCGATGCTCTTCTCCACCTTCATGATGTGGATGCTCGCCGAGTTGTATCAGAACCTTCCCGAAGCGGGCGACCTCGACAAGCCGAAGCTGGTCTTCTTCTTCGACGAGGCGCATCTGCTCTTCAATGATGCCTCCAAGGCGTTCCTGCAGCAGGTGGAGCAGGTGGTCCGGCTCATCCGGTCCAAGGGTGTCGGCGTGTATTTCGTGACCCAGACGCCCAAGGATGTGCCGACCGACGTGCTCGCCCAGCTCTCCAACCGGGTGCAGCACGCCCTCCGGGCTCACACCCCAGATGATGAGGCGGCGCTCAACGCCACGGTCCGCACCTTTCCCCGGACGGAGTACTACGATCTCGCCCAGACACTGACCTCGCTTGGCATCGGCGAGGCGGTCGTCACGGTGCTGGACCCGCGCGGCGTACCGACCCCGGTCATCGCGACGCGGCTCATCCCGCCCGCCTCACGAATGGCGCCGCTTTCACCCGAGGAGCTGCAGCAGGACGTCTCGAAGTCGGACCTGCTCGCCGAGTACGGCAAGCCGGTGGACCGGGAGAGTGCGCGGGAGATGCTCGCCGCCCGGCTCAACGCGGGGAGTGGCGTCCCCGCCACCCCGGCGCCGCGAGAAACCGCAAAGCCCGGCATGTCCACCGGTGCGAAGATCGGTACCGCGGTGATCGCCGCGCTGGGGACGACCATGGCGCGAACGGTAGGGCGGGAGCTGATCCGCGGCGTCTTCGGCATGCTGACCGGCAAGGCGCCGCGGAGGACGAGCCGGACGAGGTGGTAGGAAACTCCTACTTCTTCGCCACCTGCTCCTCCCTCAGCACCTTCTTCGCGAACCAGAAGACGAGCATCGCGATGATCACAAAATTCACCAGCGCCGCGAGTACCAGCCCGATCTGAAACGGTCCGATCACCAGCTTCTGCCAATCTCCGCTCGGTAGCAGCAGGCCGACGATAGGCATCAGCAGGCCGTCGACGATCGCCTTCACCAGCTCACCGGCCTTGCTGCCGATGATCACGCCGATGGCAAGACCGATCACGCCGTACTCCTTCAGGAATTTCATGAACTCCACGTGCATGATCAGCTCCGGACGCGGTGGGAGGTTAAACGCTCCGAGGCATGGCCTCGGCGCGGCGAATATTCATGGGATTGGAGTACTGCGCTAGAGCGGAGGTCACGCCGCGCCGGTCGGTGCGGTCGGGCCGAATCTGGTGCGGTCAGCCTTCAATGACGATCAGGGCGTAATTGCGCTTCCCTTTCTGCAGCAGCACGTAGCGCTCGGCCCGCAGGTCGCCCGCGCCGAGCCGGCGATCACCTTCGCCCACCGCGGAACCGTTCACCGAGAAACCGTTCTGCTGAATACCGCGGCGGGCCTCGCCCTTGGAGGTCGCCAGCCCCGCCAGCACCAACGCATCGACCACGGCCAGACCTTCCAAGGTGGAGCGGGGGACGGGGGCGGTCGGAATCTCGCCGGCGAGCACCGCAAAGGTCTCCGCTCCCACCTCGTCCAGGTCGATTCCGCCGAAGAGCAGTCGGCTCGCCTTGACCACTCCGGCCGTCGTGGCCGCTCCATGCACCCGGGTGGTGACGTTCTCGGCCAGCAGCCGCTGCGCGACCCGCTTCCCCGGGTCCGCGCTCTGTTCCGTCATCATCCCCCGGATCTCGTCCTGCGGCAGGAAGGTGAAGAAGCAGAGCAGCCGCTCCACATCCCGGTCATCGGAGTTGAGCCAGAACTGATAGAACTGGTACGGTGAAGTTCTGGCGGGATCGAGCCAGACATTGCCGGCTTCACTCTTCCCGAACTTGCCACCGGCCGCATTGGTGAGGAGCGGGAATACCAGGCCATGTGCCTGCGCCCCCTCCCGCCGACCGATCAACTCGGTGCCGGCGGTGATATTGCCCCACTGGTCGCTGCCGCCCATCTGCAGCTCGCACTTCTCGGTCTTCCACAGGTGCCAGAAGTCGTAGGCCTGCACCAGCATGTAACTCAGCTCGGTGTAGGAGATCCCCGTCTCCATCCGGCTCTTCACCGACTCCTTCTGCAGGATGTAGTTCAGGGTGAAGTGCTTCCCGGTGTCCCGCAGGAATTCCATCAGGCCGAGTCGGCGCAGCCAGTCGCCGTTGTCGCGGACCCGCGCCGCGTTGTCGCCTTCGAAGCTGACGAACTGTTCCAGCTGGCGCCGGATCCGGCTGGTGTTGTAGTCGATCTCCTCGACCGTGAGCATCGGACGCTCGCTCCGCTTGCCACTCGGATCCCCCACCATCCCGGTGCCGCTGCCGACCACGATGATCGGGGTCCCCCCGAAGCGCTGCAGCCAGGCGAGCCCCATGACCGGGACCAGGTTACCGACGTGGAGCGAATCCGCCGTGGGGTCGAATCCGACGTATCCCGTCACCGGCCCCTGGGCCAGCCGTTCGGCCAGGCCGGGCGTGGCGTCATGCACAAAGCCGCGGGCGGTGAGTGCGTCGAGGAGATTGCTCATGGCGCCGAACCTAAGGGACGGCGTGGGGGCTGGGCAAGCAGGCGGGGCCGGGGTCGCCGCTCGCGCGCGACGCGCATACTGTGACCCAGCCCATACCCGCACTCCTCGAGTGCGCCTAGATTCCCACGCATGCCTCCGGGTCCCTTCAATACTCTGCTTCGCTGGTGGTACACGCCCCGCATTCGCAGCGCCGTTATCACCGGCATCCTCGCGGTCGGGATGCTCGGCCTGGGCGTGCTGATCGGGGGGTGGACCCGTGCCTGCGCCAACAACGCCTGTCCCTCGATCGCCAAGGTGACCGACCGGTGGGACCCCGCTCAGGCCTCCAAGGTGTACGCCGCCGATGGCCGGCTGATCACCGATCTCGGTGAAGAGCGGCGCACCGTCATCCCGATCACCCAGATCTCCCCCGCCGCCATCGCCGCCTTCGTATCGGTGGAGGACAAGCGCTTCTACGAGCACGGCGGGGTGGACTGGGTCCGCGCCATCGGCGCCGTCCGGCGCAGTATGGTGTATGCCCTGACCCGGCGTGGCCGGGTGCAGGGATTCTCGACGATCACGATGCAGCTCGCCCGCAACCTCTTTCCCGAGGATATCAACGGGCAGGATCGCTCGATCAAGCGCAAGCTGCGCGAGATGCACGTCGCCTTTGAGCTGGAGCGCAATTTTTCGAAGGACCGGATTCTCGAGCTCTACCTGAACCAGATCAACCTCGGCAACGGTGCCAACGGCATCGAGGCCGCCGCCCAGCGCTATTTCGGCAAGTCGGCGCACGATCTCAACGTGGCGGAAGCGGCGACCCTGGCCGGCATCCCCCGTTCGCCGACCCGCTACAATCCGCGCCGCAATCCCGATCTCTCCGTCGAGCGCCGCAACCTCATCCTCAACCTCATGGCCGATGAGGGGGTGCTCACCGACGACGATGCCGAGCGGTGGAAGGCCTACCCGCTGCTGCTGTCGACCCGGTCGGACTTCAGCGAGGTGGCGCCATACTTCACCGAGTATGTCAGGCAGCAGCTCCGCACCCGCTTCGGGTCCGAGCTGTACAAGGGCGGCCTTCGCATCTATACCACCGTCGACCTGGACGTGCAGCAGGCGGCGGAGCGGGCTCTGGCCAAGCAGCTCGACGAGATCGAGCGCAACAAGGCGCGCTACGGCAAGTATCCCCGGCCGACCTACGCCGACTACATGGAGAAGCGCGCCGACGACGCCATCTCCCAGTCGCAGTCGCCCTATCTGCAGGGACTGGCGGTCGTCCTCGAAGCTCGCACCGGCAAGATCCTCGCGATGGTCGGCGGCCGCGACTTCAACGACAGCAAGTTCAATCGCGCCATCCAGGCCACCCGGCAGCCCGGCTCCACCTTCAAGCCGATCGTCTACACCGCCGCGCTGCGTGCCGGGCACCCCTGGTCGGAGATCGTGGAGGACACGCCGCTCAGCGTGGAGATGCTCCCCGGCGATCCCCCCTGGGAGCCGCAGAACTACGACAATCGCTTCGCCGGTCCGATGTCGCTCAAGGAGGCGTTTTATCAGAGTCGCAACATCCCGGCGATCAAGCTCGGCATGGAGATCGGGCCGCAGGCGGTGATCGGCGAGGCGGCGCGGTTCGGCATCAGCACCCGGGTGCCGCCGTACCCCTCGATCTTCATCGGCTCCTCCGAGGTGATTCCGCTGGAGATGATCTCGGCCTTCAGCGCCTTTGCCACGATGGGCACCCGCACGACTCCCTACTCGATCGATCGGGTGGAGGACCGCAAGGGCAACGTGCTGTGGGCGCCGAAGCCGCGCACCGAGCAGGTCATGGATTCGACCCTCGCATGGCTGATGCTCGACGGCCTGCGGGACGTGGTGCGGCGCGGCACCGCCGCCAGCGCCGTCGGCAATCAGCTCGGGGCCGTCCCGGTCGGCGGCAAGACCGGCACGACCAACGATGGCAACGACGTCTGGTTTATCGGCTTCACCCCGGACCTGGTCGCCGGCGTGTGGCTCGGGATGGATGCGCCGCAGAAGATCATGGACAACGCGCAGGGCGGTCGGCTGGCGGCGCCGGCGTGGACCATGATGATGAAGGATGTGTACGAACGCCGGCCCGCGCCCCCAAACTGGCGGCGCCCCGATGGGCTGACGGTCATGGAAGTCGACCGGCAGACCGGCAAGAAGTTCACCCCCTTCTGCCCAAAGGACTCGCTGGCCGTCGAGTCCTTCCTCCCGGGGACCGAGCCGAAGGACTTCTGTCCCATCCACAATCCGTGGGGGGCGGGCGCCAACCCGCTCCAAACCCCCGCTCCACGGGGGACGGGCGCCAACCCGCTCCAACCCTCCGCTCCACGGGGGACGGGCGCCAACCCGCTCCAACCCTCCGCTCCACGGTGAACGTCACCCCTCGGCGGTACGCGGCCCCCTGGGTCCTGCCGATCGAGGGCCCGCCGATTCCAAACGGAGCGGTACTGATCGGGTCGGATGGGCGCATCGTTTCTGTGGGGCCCGACGCAACGGTCCCCGCGCTGCCCGGTGTGCTCCGCGAGCGGATCCCTGACGGAGTGATTCTCCCGGGCCTGATCAACACTCACACCCATCTCGAACTCACCGGACTGGACGGGCAGGACACCGAGACGGAGTTCCCCGCCTGGATCGCGCGGATCATCGCGCTCAAGGCTGGCCGGAGCGTGGCGGACTATCTCGCGGCGGCGAGGCGGGGGATCCAGGACTGCTGGGCGGCCGGGGTGACCACCATCGCCGACACCGGCGACTCGGGCGCGGTGATCCAGGCCATGTCCGAACTCGGCGGGAGCGGAATTGCCTATCACGAAGTATTCGGTCCCCGGCCCGACCAGGTGGAAGCCGCGATGGCGTCCGCCATCCGGCGGCTCGCCGAGCTGAGCCGGCTGGTGGCCGGCAGGGTTCGGCTCGGACTCTCGCCGCACGCGCCGTACTCGGTGAGCGGGCCGCTGTACACCCGAGTCGCCGCGCTGGCCGCCGACTACGACATGCCGCTCGCAGTCCATATCGCGGAATCGCTCGACGAATCGCTCCTGCTCGAGCAGGCCACCGGTGGATTTGCCCGCGCGTGGGAAGCACGCGGCATTCCGCTGCCCGCCCTGCCAGGCAGCTCGCCGATCCGCTGGCTCGATCAACTCGGTGTGCTGGGGCCGCAGACGCTATGCATCCATGCGGTGCGCGCCAGCAACTCGGACCTGGATCGGCTGGCGGCGCGCCGGGTGGCGATCGCCCACTGCCCCCGGTCCAACCAGCGCCACGGCCATGGGACCGCCCCGCTACGCGCGATGCTCGACCGCGGACTGCGCGTCGGTGTCGGCACCGACTCGGTCGCGAGTGTGAGCCCGCTCGACCTGCTGGCCGAAGCTCGGGCCGCGCAGCAGATCGCCGGGCTGGATGCCCTGGCTGCGCTCCGCCTGGTGACGCGCGATGCCGCGCGGGCGCTGGGGCTGGAGGCGGAGATCGGGGGACTGGTGTCCGGCAAGTGGGGGGATCTCGCGATCCTTACCCTGCCCGGAACGGTTGACGCGGCGAACCTGATGGATACCGTATTGACGCGGCCGACCGGGGACGTGTATCTCACTGTGCTCGCCGGGCGCGAAGTCTATCGCCGAGGAGTCCCTCGCTCATGAAATTGCAGCGTCACGCCGCCATCGTCCGCACCGTCCGCGAAAAGCGCATCGAGAGCCAGGACGGGCTCCGTGAGGCGCTCGTGGCCCAGGGCTTCCTGGTGACCCAGGCCACCCTGTCGCGCGACATCCGTGAACTGGGTCTGGCCAAGCTGGTCGATCCCTCCGGCGGCTCCTTCTACGCCAATCCCCACGAGGGCTCCCTGCGCCCCGACCTCGGCCAGGTTCTGCCGGCGCTGCTGGTCAGCATCGAGGGTACCGGCCCGCTCATCGTGATCAAGACCGTGACCGGCGGGGCTCCCGCCGTGGCGGCGGCGCTGGACCAGGCCGACTGGAAAGAGGTCATCGGGACCCTCGCCGGCGACGACACCCTGCTCATCATCGCGAAGAACCCGCGCATGCGGCAATTGGTGGAGGTGCGGCTGGCCGCAATGACCGGGTGATGGGGTCGTTGCTTGCGCCTTCACCGGGGGGGACGCTACGATTCGCAGGTCTTCTGCAGAGCAGGAGTGGCATGGTGCGCTGTCTGGCGTTGAATGCGTCGTTCGAGCCCCTCACAATGGTGCCCGTCCGACGTGCCCTGCGACTGGTGATTGAGGGCAAGGCCGAGATCGTCGAAGCGGAGGGCGCGGACGTGGTGCGCAGTGAGCGCCTCGTCCTGCCCAAACCGGCGATCATCCGTCTGGTCAAGTTCGTGCACGTCCCTCGCCGGTTCCGCCGCCAGGTCACCAACACCTTCCTCTTTGCTCGCGACGCCTACCGCTGCCAGTACTGCCACCGGTCGCACCTCGAGCTGCGCGCCC
>JBDTTN010000134.1:0-6967 GCA_039930625.1 Gemmatimonadota bacterium
AGACCCGGCTCCAACAGCTCGGTGCAAAATCCGCGGCGGCGGATTCACAGTGATGAGAGGATGGACCTCAGTGCATTTGCATTCTCGCGCGGCGCTCGCCGCGCTCGCGCTGCTGGCCGTGGGTTGCGGCCACCGGGGCGCGAAGCCGGTCACCGGGCCGACACCGGTCGCGGCGGGGATCTCCCGCGGTGAACTCGAGTCCCTCTGGACGCGGGCCAAGCAGGAGTACGCCCACGGCCGCTGGGGCAAGGCGGTCACCTTGCTGGAGCGGGTGACCCTCGAGGTGCCGGTGGGCGATTCTCTCGCGGTCGAGGCGCGCTTTCGGCTGGCGGAGTGCTACTACGGTCAGAAGAATCAGCTGCAGGCGGCCCGGGAGTTCCGCAAGGTTTCCGATGATACGCCTGACGCGCCGCTCGCCCCGGAGGCGCTGCTCCGCGCCGGCGATGCCTACGCCGATCTCTGGCGGCGGCCCGAACTCGATCCGACCTACGGCCAGACGGCGATTGCAACCTATCAGGAACTCATCAACCGCTACCCCGATTCCCCGGCGACCGCACGGGGCCGGATGCGGATCACCGAACTGGAGGAGTCGTTCGCCTTCAAGGAGTACAAGGCGGCCGACTACTACTACAAGCTCAAGGCGTACGACTCGGCGATCCTCTATCTGAAGGATATCGCGGCGACCTATCCCCGGGCCACGATCACTCCGGTCGCGCTGCTCAAGCTGGTCGAGTCCTACCGGAAAGTCGGCTACGCCGAGGATCTGACGGAGACCTGCACCTACATCCGGCGCTACCACCCGACCACAGCGGGGGTGGACGAGTCCTGCCCCGCACCGAAGGATTCGCCGGCGCCCGCGGTGCCTCCGCCGGCAGTGCCTCCGCCGGCAGGCAGCTAGGCGGATCACGCGGTGCCGCGTCCCCGCGCCCGCCGAGGTGACGCATGATCGGGGTTTTCGGCGGGTCCTTCGACCCCATCCATCACGGACATCTGCTTGTCGCGCAGGCGGTCGTCGAGGCGCTCGGCCTCGACGAACTGCGCTTCGTCCCGGCGCGCGAGCAACCCTTCAAGATCGGGCGCCACGCCGCCCCGGCCGAGACCCGGGCGCGAATGGTTGCGCTCGCGATTGCGGGGGAGCCGCGCTTCCGGCTCGAGCGGGCGGAGCTCGACCGAGCCGGCCCGTCCTACACCGTCGATACCCTTCGCGCCCTCCATCTCAGGGAGCCCGGACAGCAGTTCGCGCTCCTGGTCGGTGCCGATGCGGCGCATGAGCTCCCGGCGTGGCATCAGTCGGACGCGCTCCCCGGCCTTGCAACCCTCGTCATCTTTGCGCGGCCCGGCGTGGCGCTTCCGTCGCTGCCCTGGCCGGTGCGCGGAGTGACGGTGCCGCGGATGGACATCTCCGCGACCGAAATCCGCCGCCGGGTTGCCGAAGGACGCCCGATCCGTTACTGGGTGCCTGACCCGGTCGCAGAGTGTATCGCCGCGGACCGGTTATATTTGCCCGATGCTTGATTTCCTTCAGAAGCCGCTCACCAAGCTCTTCGGTACCCGTTTTCAGCGGGAAGTGAAGAAGGTCCAGCCGATCGTGGACGCCATCAAGCGCCACGAAGCGGTGCTCAAGGACTATTCCGAGGAGCAGCTCAAGGCCCAGACTGCCCGCTTCCGCGAGCGCCTCGCGGAGCGCACCGGCGCCATGAAGGCCGAGCTGGATGAGGTCCGCCAGCTCCGCCACGACTGCGCCGATCCCGCCGAACGCGACAAGCTCGAAGAGCGCTTCAACGACCTCGAACTGCGCTTCAAGAAGGCGCTCGCGGCCGCGCTCGACGAGATCCTGCCGGAGGCCTTTGCCACCGTCCGTGAAGCCTGCCGCCGCTTGGTCGGCACCACGGTCATGGTCACCGGCCGCGAGCTGATCTGGGACATGGTGCCGTACGACGTGCAGCTCATCGGCGGCATCGTGCTGCACCAGGGGCGGATCGCGGAGATGGCGACGGGCGAGGGCAAGACCCTCGTCGCGACGCTGCCGCTCTACCTCAACGCACTCGCCGGCCGGGGCGCGCATCTCGTCACCGTCAACAACTACCTCGCCCGCCGCGACTCCCAGTGGATGGGCCACGTCTACAGCTACCTCGGCCTCAGCGTCGGCTGCCTTGACGATACCGAGCCCAGCTCGCCGATCCGCCGTGGGGCGTATGGTGCGGACATCACCTACGGCACCAACAACGAATTCGGCTTCGACTATCTCCGCGACAACATGGTGTTCTCCCTGGACCAGCGCGTCCAGCGGGAGCACGCCTACGCCATCATCGACGAGGTGGACTCGATCCTCATCGACGAGGCGCGGACCCCGCTGATCATCTCCGGTCCGGTCGGCAACGAGAACGACGAGAAGTACGCCCAGTTCAACCGCCAGGTGGTCGAGCTGGTCCGGCGGCAGAACGCGGTGGTCAGCACGATGATCGCGGAGGCGGAGCCGCTGCTCGCCGACCCCAAGCGGGTGACCGATGCGGCGCGCAAGCTGTACATCGCGCGTCTCGGCACTCCCAAGAACAAGAAGCTGCTGAAGCTGCTCAATGAACCGGGCGTCAAGAGCGCGGTGCAGCGGGTGGAGCTCGATCATATCGCCGACCGCAAGCTGCCGATGCGCCAGCAGGGCATGCGGGAGCTCGAGGAGGCGCTGTTCTTCGTGCTCGACGAGAAGGGACACTCGGTCCACCTGACCGACCAGGGCGCGGCCGCGATGTCGCCGGGAGACCCGGGGCTCTTCCTGGTGCCGGATATTTCAGAGGAAGTCCACCGCATCGATCGGGACCCGACACTCACCCCCGCCGAACGGGTGGCGACGCGGCGCGAGGTCGAGGGCGAATACGCCATCAAGAGCGAGAAGCTCCACATCATCCACAAGCTGCTGCAGGCCCACGTCCTGTACGAGAAGGAAGTGGACTACCTGGTGCAGGACGGGCAGGTGGTGATCGTGGACGAGTTTACCGGCCGCGTGATGTCCGGCCGCCGCTGGTCCGACGGCCTGCATCAGGCGGTCGAAGCGAAGGAAGCGGTGCAGGTGAAGGGCGAGACCCAGACGATGGCGACGATCACCATCCAGAACTACTTCCGGATGTACGACAAGATCGCCGGCATGACGGGCACCGCCGAAACCGAGGAGCAGGAATTCTTCACCATCTACGGGCTGGAGGTGTCGGTCATCCCCACCAACCGGCCCATCAAGCGGGTGGACGAGGAAGACCGGATCTACAAGAGCCGGCGCGAGAAGAGCAACGCGATTCTCGACGAGGTCGAGCGGCTGCACACCGCGGGGCTGCCGGTGCTGATCGGCACGGTGACGGTCGAGATGTCCGAGACGCTGTCGCGGCAGCTCAAGCGGCGCGGTCTCAAGCACGAAGTCCTCAACGCCAAGTACCACCAGCGCGAGGCGGAAATCGTGGCCGGCGCCGGCCAGCGCAGCGCGATCACCATCGCGACCAACATGGCCGGACGCGGTACCGACATCAAACTCGGCGCGGACGTGGCCAAGGTGGAGGAAGTCGACGGGCTCCAGATCATCGGCACCGAGCGGCACGAGTCGCGGCGCATCGATCGTCAGCTGCGCGGCCGTTCCGGTCGCCAGGGCGACCCCGGGCGCTCGCTCTTCTTCCTGTCCCTCGAAGACGACCTCATGCGGCTCTTCGGCTCCGACCGGATCGCCGGCTGGATGGACAAGGGCGGGGCCGAGGAAGGCGAGGTTATCTCGCACCCCTGGGTCACCGGCGCGATCAGCCAGGCGCAGAAGCGGGTCGAGCTGCAGAATTTCCAGTCCCGCAAGCGGCTGCTCGAGTACGACGACGTGATGAACCAGCAGCGCGACGTGGTGTACTCGCTCCGGCTCTTCGCCCTGGAGCGGGGCGAGCAGATCAAGGCCGAGGCGACCCGTATGGTGGATCAGGCGCTCGAGCGCGCCGTCGCCATGGCACTCCTCGAAGCCCAGAAGCCCGAGGACTATGACCGCGCAGGACTGCAGTCCACCCTGATGCAGCAGTTCCTCGTGGAAGCACCCGCCATCACCGATGCGGCTGGCACGCCGACGCTGGAGAAGATCACCGCCGCCGCCAAGGCGGCGGGCCACGAAGCCTTCCACCGCAAGATCGAGTATCTCCAGGAGTTCGGCAATCAGGTCGGCGCTACGGACGTGGATGGTCAGGTGCTCTCGACCGTGATGCTTACTGTGCTGGATGAGAAGTGGAAGGACCACCTCTACGATCTTGACCAGCTCCGGAATGCGATCCAGTACCGCGCCTATGGGCAGCGCGATCCGCTGGTGGAATACAAGAAGGAGGCCTTCGATATGTTCGAAGACCTCATGCGCGACATCCACGCGACGTTCACTGAGCGCTTCCTGAAGATCCAGGTCTCTGCCGAACCACAGCGGCCGATGGCTCCGCCCCCCCGGCCGGCGCCCTCAGCGCCGGCGACGGGCGCCGATGAACTCTTCGCCCCGAGCGCTCGCCAGGCGCCGTCGCTTCCGCCGCCTGTCGTCGGGCCGAGGCTGCCGACACCGCCGGCCCTGACTACCAATCGTGGACCGGTCGGCCCGGCAGCCCCCTCAGGGCAGTCGGCCGTGGGGCGCAACGATCCTTGCCCCTGCGGATCCGGCAAGAAATACAAGAAGTGTCACGGCGTGGGGAAGTAGCCGTCGGCACCCTGTAGTCTGAAGCAGGATTCGCGGCGTTTCGGACACCCCCGGAAGACGACTCCGGGGGTTTCCTGTCTTTCCGGGCCCAGCGCCGGGCGGGTACGACTGCGTTTTCCGGGTGATCGGTGTGGGGCAGACTGTCCGCATTTTGAGGGATGAGTCATCCCGACCCAGCCACTCTGGCCCCCGACCGCCCCCGGGAGCGACTCTGGGCGCTGGGGGCCTCCGCGTTGACGTCTGCTGAACTTGTCGCCATCCTGCTAGGTACCGGGGAGGCAGGCGTGGCCGCGCACCAGGTTGCGCACGCCCTGTTGCAGCGAGGCGGGGGCTCGCTCCGAAGCCTGGCGGCACGCCCCCCGGCAGAACTGACTCGGACCCGCGGCGTGGGTCCCGCAAAGGCGGCACGACTCCTTGCCGCCTTTGAATTGGCGGCCCGCCTCCTGCAGGAGCAGCGACCGGCTCTCCCGCGAGTCAGCGACCCGGCGGATGTTGCGGCGCTGCTCGGGCCACGGATGCGGGATCTGGCGGTGGAGGAGTTCCATGTGCTGGCGCTCGACAGCCAGAGCCGGGTGCGCCGCGACGTACTGGTGACCCGCGGACTCCTGAACAGCGCCCTGGTTCATCCGCGCGAAGTGTTCCGGGCGGCGATCGCCGAGGCGGCCGCCGGTATCATCGTGGTGCACAATCACCCGAGCGGCGACCCGACGCCGTCGCCGGAGGATCGGGCTGTCACCCGCCAGCTGGTGGAGGCGGGGCGCCTGCTCGATCTGCCCGTCTACGATCACGTGATCGTGGCCGGAGACCGATTCCTCAGCTTCGTGACCGCCGGACTCTTGTGACTGGAACGCTGCCTGACATCGCCCCGGAGTTCCGCGCACTGCTCGAGCGCCATGCCGACCGGCTGGACCTCGAGCAGATCGATCGCGCCCTCCGGTTCAGCGCCTCGGCCCACCGGGGCCAGAAGCGCCTGTCCGGCGAGGACTTCATCCAGCACTCGATCGCCGTGGCGCGGACCCTGGTCGAGCAGCTGCTCGACACCACGTCGATCGTGGCCGCGCTGCTGCACGATGTGGTCGAGGATTCGGACATCCGCACCGAGGATATCGCGCGCGAATTCGGGGTCGAAGTGGCGGGGATCGTGGACGGGCTCACCAAGATCTCCAGCCTGACTTTCCGGTCCACCGCCGAGCAGCAGGTGGAAAATTACCGCAAGCTGCTGCTCTCGATCGCCAAGGATGCCCGGGTCATCATCATCAAGCTGGCCGACCGGTTGCACAACATGCGGACGCTCGACCCGATGCCGCCGGAGAAGCAGCTGCGGATCGCGACCGAGACCCGCGAGATCTACGCGCCGCTCGCGCATCGTTTCGGCATGGCGGGAATCAAGGCGGAGCTGGAGGATCTGGCCTTCAAGTATCTCGAGGCCGAGGACTACAAGACCCTGATTCAGGCGATCGTCGCGAAGAAGGCCGAGCGGGAGCAGATGATCCTCAAGCTGCAGGTGCCGCTTGAGCACGAGCTCAAGATGGCGGGCATCACCTGGTACGAGGTGACCGGCCGGCCCAAGCATCTCTGGTCGATTTACCAGAAGATGAAGCGGCGCAACAAGCCGTTCGACGAGATCTACGATCTGATGGCGGTCCGGGTCATCGTCAAGTCGGTGCAGGAGTGCTACCACGTGCTCGGCATCATCCATCACAACTGGACCCCGCTGCAGGAGCGCATCAAGGATTACATCGCGTCTCCCAAGTCGAACGCGTATCAGTCACTGCATACCACCATCTTCGGGCCCGGCGGCCACCTCTTCGAAGTGCAGATCCGCACCCAGGAGATGCACACCACTGCCGAGTACGGCATCGCCGCGCACTGGCTGTACAAGAGCGACGCGAAGAAGGATGGAGACATCGAGGCCCACTTCGGCTGGTTCCGGCAACTGCTGGAGCTGCAGCAGGACACCCACACGGCCGAAGAGTTCCTCGAATTCCTGAAGGTCGATCTCTTCCAGGACGAGATCTTCGTTTTCACGCCCAAGGGCGATGTCAAGCAGCTGCCCAAGGGCGCGACGCCGATCGATTTCGCCTTCATGGTGCACAGCGACGTGGGCATGCGCTGTCAGGGCGCCAAGGTGAACGGCCGGATCGCACCGCTGCACCGCGAGCTCAAGAACGGCGACACCGTCGAGGTGTTCACCGGCCCCTCGCCCCGGCCGAGCCGCGACTGGCTGGCGCACGTGAAGACCGCCCGAGCCCGGCACAAGATCAAGGCCTGGATCCGGCA
>JBDTTN010000135.1:0-6935 GCA_039930625.1 Gemmatimonadota bacterium
GGAAGAAGTCGTGTCCCCGCTCGTCGATGCCCAGAACCTCCTGAATCTGCGGCTCCGTCTGGAGCAGGAAGTTCTTCGGGCTGCCCCCACCCACGATGAACGCCCCGCTCTTGCCGCCGGTACGCTTGGCCTCGAGCACGATCGACGCAGTCTCGTTTACGTCCGCACTGACATCGAAGCGCAGCTTGCTGCCCGACAGCGCCTGCTCGGCCACATTCATCCCGATGGAGCTGTCGCCCGGCGAACTGGTGTAGATCGGCACCTCGAGCTCATGCGCCATCGAAAGGGCCGAACGCTTCGACAGTCCGAGCGCCTTCTCCCGCTCCTTCAGATACCCGCCCAGCAGATAGTGATACTCCGCGCTGCTCATCGGACGCTGGAACTCCGGCCGGGCCGAGACTTCCCGCACGAAAGCATCGGTCGAGAGCAGCACCGTGTAGTCGAAGAAGATGTCGTAGATGCGGACCACTCCCTGCTCCCGCAGCTCCACATCGTCCGCCGCGTGGGTCCCCTGATGCAGCGCCAGCCCCAGCGCGAAGTGCGCGTCGTGATACAGGTTCGCGCCCGTCGAAATGATCCAGTCCACGAAGCCCGCTTCCATGAGCGGGATCAGACTGCTCATGCCCAGGCCGGCCGGTGTCATCGCGCCAGTGAGACTCATCCCCACCGTTGTCTCGGGCGCCAGCATCTTTTCGGTGAACAGCTTGCAGCCCTCCCGGAGCCGGCCTGCGTTGTAGGCCAGGAAGGCGTTATCGATGAGATCCGCCGCCGTCTCCTTGCCGGTGATGGCCGTCGGATTGATGCGCTTGCCGCGAAGAAAGTTTGCGCTGGGTCGAGTCATCGTGAATTCCGGTTGGTGAATGCAGGCCCGCTCCCTTGACCGGCCTTGCTACTGCCGGGCCCGGCCGCCGTTGGTCTTCCCCTCGGACTTCGCAGCCTGGATGATCCGCAGCACTTCGCCCGGATCGTCGGTGACGTTGAAGAGCTTCAGGTCCTTGGGGTCAATCTTCCGCTGGACGGCCATGGTTTCGGTCAGCCAGTCGACCAGACCCTTCCAGTAGGCCACTCCAACCAACACCACAGGGAAGCTGCTCACCTTGCCTGTCTGGATGAGGGTCAGCGCTTCGAACAGCTCGTCGAGCGTCCCGAAACCACCGGGAAACACCACGAAGGCCATGCTGTATTTCGCGAACATGGTCTTCCGGACAAAGAAGAACCGGAAGAACATGCTGCGGCGCACGAAGACGTTGGTCCCCTGCTCGTGGGGCAATTCGATGTTGCAGCCAATGGAGATTCCATCGCCATCGACGGCGCCCCTGTTGGCGGCCTCCATGATCCCCGGGCCGCCGCCGGTGATGATGGGAAAACCCGCCGCCGCGAGCAGCCGCGCCGTCTCAACGGCGGTCGCGTAGTGTGGATCTGTACTCGGTGTGCGCGCCGAACCGAAGATCGCCACGGCGTCCTGCACATCACCGAGTTTCTCGAAGCCCTCGACGAATTCCGCCATGATCCGGAACACCCGCCACGGATCGGTCTTCCGCAGCGCGTCAGGGCGTTCCGGCAGAGCCACGTTCTCGAGGAGCTCCTCGTCCGCGGTGACTCTGCTCGAGCGGTCGCTGTGTCTCAGTTCGGGATTACCCACGGGCGAGTTGCTCCAGGCAGGCCCGGTGATCGTCGGGCAGATTGTAGAAATAGGGCGACACCCGGACATGTCCTGGCCGGGCGTCCACGATGAATCCGGCCTCAGCAAGCCGGCGCACGTCGGCGTGCGGATCTTCCCTCGGCAACATCACGATGGCACTGCGTTCAGCGGCGTTGGCGGCCACCTTGGGCCGAAGCCCACGGTCCCGTGCCAGCGCGATCAGGTTCTCCGAAAGGTCGTGCGTGACCTGATGAACTGCTTCTGCTCCGATCTCGTCGAGCAGCTCCAGCGCCGCCAGCTGGGCATAGACCGATGCGACCGCCGGCGTCCCCATGTCGAATCGATGTCCGTCCGAAGCTCGCTCCAGTTCCCGGGGATCGAACCGGAATGGCGCTGCATGCGCGAACCAGCCGGTGACCGACGGCGCCAGCCGCCGAAAGAGAGCCGGCTGCACGTACAGGAATGCCGTCCCCGACCCCCCCAGAAGCCATTTGAGCCCGCCGGCGCAGTAGAAATCGACGCCGAGCGCTTCGACATCGACCGGAATCTGCCCCGCGGCCTGATAGCCATCGACCAGCAGGAGCGCGCCGTTTGCGTGGGCGACCGCCGAGAGCGCCGGGATATCCTGAATTGCCCCGCTGGTGAAGAAGACGTGGCTCGTGGCCACGAGCGCGGTGCGTTCGTCAATCGCTCGCGCCAACAGTTCGATCGGGACAGTTGTCTGATCCGGACTCTCGACCACGACCACTTCCACGCCCTGTTCCCGCTTTGCCAGCCATTGATACGCGACCGTGGGAAAGTCGAGACTCGTGGTGACAACTCTCGGCCGGGCCGAGTAGTCCAGCGACTCGCCCACCACGGAGAGTGCGGATGAGATGGACGGATGCAGCGAGATCGATTCGACCGGTGCATTCACCACGCGGCCATACCCCGCGCGCAGTCGCTCGAGCGCAGGCAGCCAGGTGTCGTACCAGGCCGATGCGCCGCGACGCTCCCAGACGTCGAGGTACTCCTCCGTCGCCGCTCGTACGCGCAGTGCGAGTGCGCCAAGCGAGCAGCTATTGAGATAGGTCGTGTGTCGGAAGATCGGGAACTCGTCCCGGTAGCGCGCCAGCGAGGGCGCAGCCGCGGTCGCGGTCATGGAGAGGAGAATATACAGTGGTTATCTTCATCCGCATGACCGAGCCGACCACAATGACCGGATTGATGCTGCGCCTCACGGGGCGTGCGCTCGCCAATCCCGCAGTGGCCGTGGATCTGCTCGCGCTCTCCTGGGCGTTCCGCCGACGCGAATGGTGGCGCCAATTTCCCTGCCTGCCGCTTCCCGACCGCACTTACATGGAGTGGCGCCTGCACACCGCCTACGGAGCGGAGCGGACGGTACCGCCGGTCGAGGATGTAGTGCGCTTCGCCCGCTGGAGACGAAGGATCCTCAATGACTAACCCCACTGTTGTCATCATCGGTGGGGGATTCGCCGGCCTGTACGCCGCCCAGGGGCTGGCTGATGCCGCCGTCCAGATCACCGTGATTGACCGGCAGAATCACCACCTTTTCCAGCCAATGCTGTATCAGGTGGCGACCGCCGCGCTGTCGCCCAGCGAAATCGCCTCGCCAATCCGGTCCATCCTGCGGGACCAGAAGAACACCGAGGTCATCCTCGGAGAAGTCACTGGCATCCGTACCTCGGATCGACAGGTGGTGATGAGCGATGGAAGTATCGTCAGCTACGACTACCTGATTCTCGCGACAGGCACCCGGCATTCCTACTTCGGGCACAACGAGTGGGAGCGCTTCGCCCCCGGCCTGAAGAGCCTGGAGGACGCCGAGGAGATTCGGCGCCGGGTGCTGCTCTCGTTTGAGCGGGCGGAGCGGGAGACCGATCCGGTCAAGCGGCACGCTCACCTGACCTTCGTCGTCGTCGGGGGCGGCCCGACCGGGGTGGAGGTTGCCGGTGCGCTGGCGGAGATCCGCCGCTACGCCCTGCGGCGCGACTTCCGGCGGATCGACCCCCGCGAAGCCACCGTGATGCTCCTCGAGGGCGGACCACGGCTGTTGTCCAGCTATCCGACTGAGCTCTCCGACCGCGCAAAGGTGGAACTCCGGAGACTCGGTGTCGAGGTCAGGATCGAGACCATGGTCAGCGACATTCGGCCAGGGCATGTGGTCGCCGGTGGGTGGACCATCCCCACCCAGACCGTGGTCTGGGCTGCGGGCAACGCCGCGAGCCCGCTCACCAGAAGCCTCGGCGCGCCACTCGACGGGGCAGGTCGGGTGGAGGTCGAGCCCGACTGTACCGTCCCCGGGCACCCCGAGGTGTTCGTGTTAGGCGATGCCGCCGCCTTCAAGGATGCTAGATTCGGCTCGCTGCCCGGCATCTGCCCCGTCGCCATCCAGATGGGCCAGTACGCTTCGAGGACGATCGTCGGCGACCTCGCCGGGAAGCCGCGTCGGCCGTTCGAGTACTGGGACAAGGGTCAACTTGCGGTGATTGGACGCGGCCGCGCCGTCGCTGACATCTGGCACCTGCATTTCGGTGGCTTCCTGGCGTGGCTCGTCTGGATCTTCGTCCACATCGTCTTCCTGATCGGTTTTCGGAATCGGGTGGTCGTACTGATCGAGTGGGCCTATGCCTACTTCACCTACCACCGCGGCGCCAGGTTGATCACCTGGTCGTGGAGTGGCGGCGGGCGACGCAAGACGGGCATGACTGGCGAGTATCCCGTCCCGGTCTCCCCAGGCTCTCCCGAGTGACCCCACTCCCATCATCGCGTGTGAAAGCCGAGGCGGCGCGCCTCGGCTTTGTCGCATGCGGGGTCACGACACTCGACCCTCCACCGCACAGCGATGCCCTCGAACGCTGGCTGCGGCAGGGATTCGGTGGGAACATGCGCTACATCCATCGGCAGGCGAAGAAACGGAAGAACCCTCAGCTTGCAGACCTCAAGGCCAAGCGGGCTGTGGTTGTTCTCGATAACTACTACTACGACGCCGAACCGATCACTGGTGCCAGAATCGCGAGATATGCCCGGGGCGAGGACTATCACCGGGTGACCCTCGCTCGCCTGGAGCAATTGGCAGATTTTCTCCGCCTGAACGGCGCATTGGCTGCCCGACCCTACGCGGATACGGGACCGATTCCCGAACGAGAGCTCGCGCAACGTGCTGGATTGGGATGGATCGGCAAGAACACCATGCTCCTCCGCCCGGGCGTTGGCTCGTGGTTCTTCATTGGGACCGTCCTCACCGATCTCGAGCTGGAGGTCGACCCCCCTTTCGATACCGATCACTGCGGCTCCTGCACTCGCTGCCTGGAAGCATGCCCGACCGAGGCATTCGTGGAGCCGCGGGTTCTCGACGCTACTCGCTGCATTTCTTATCTCACGATCGAACAGAAGGCTCCAATCGCACTCGAGTTCGCCGAGCGGCTGGGTGGGTGGGCCTTCGGTTGCGATCTCTGCAACGAGGCCTGCCCCTGGAACCAGAGATTCGCGGAGAACTCCGGGATCCCGCAGTTCCGGCCTCGAGACGATTTCTCGGGAGCGGACCGCGCCCTCTTCGATGCAATGGACTCGGAGGAATTTGATCGCCGCTTCGGGGATACCGCCCTGGCACGAACGGGCCTCGAGCGCATGCGGCGCAACTGGAAGGCAGCCTGGGACAGTCTCGGCTGATGCACCCGTGGCGCCAAACCCGGTATTGGCGCTACCGTTCCCGCATGACTCCAGCACTTCATTCGATCGCCATCTTCGTCACCGACATCGACCGCGCCAAGCGGTTTTATCGCGAGGACCTCGGACTCGTGCAGACGCGCGAGGGATCCTTCGGCGCCGAGTTTCTCGAGGGCTCGACCCACCTCGGCGTTCACCCGGCCAATCACCCCGACGCGAAGGCCCTCGTCGGCCGGCATACCGGAATCACTTTTTATGTGGACGGGATACTCCCCTATTGCGAGCGCCTCCACGAGAGGGGCGTCCGGTTCCTCGCCGAGCCGACGCGACAATCCTTCGGGGTCATGGCGATGATCGCCGACCCCGATGGCAACGTCTTCGCGCTGTGGGACGATCGGATCCCGGACGAATCGCCCGACGGCGCACACTCGCATTAGTCATGGACCGCCTCTACGTAACCCTCGCCTCCCTCTGGACCTGGCTGGTCCTGGGTATCTGCCTCCTGCTCTGGCTGCCGACCTTGGCCATTGTGCGGCTGTTCACGCTGCCCTTCGACCCCGCGGCGTATTGGGCCGGGCTGCTCTTCCGCAAGATTGGCGTTGTGACCGCGAGCCTGAATCCTCTGTGGCGCTTCAGGGTCACGGGGACGATGCCCGCCGATCCGCGTCGGCCATACGTCGTCGTCTCGAATCACGAATCCTTCGTGGATATCCTTCTGATCAGCCACCTTCCCTGGGAAATGAAGTGGCTGTCGAAGGTGGAAATCCTGCGCATTCCCGTTCTCGGCTGGAACATGGTGCTCGCGGGTGACGTGCCGGTGGAGCGCGGAACCCGCAAGAGTGCGGTACAAGCGATGCGCCAGTGCGCTTCGATCCTCAAGCAGAGGATTTCCGTGATCATCTTCCCCGAGGGCACCCGGTCGAGCACCAGCGAGATGTTGCCGTTCAAGGACGGTGCCTTCCGGCTGGCCATCTCCGCGGGGGTGCCGGTGTTGCCGCTCGTGGTGCGAGGCACGGCGTCGGCACTCCCGAAACACGGCTGGCGCTTTGGCCGCTCCGATGCGGAGGTGCGGGTGCTCGCCCCGGTGGAGACCGAGGGCCTCACAGGCAAAGACGTCGAGGGGCTGAAGCTGAAGGTTCGCGAGCTCATCCAGCAAACCCGTGACGACATGCGCACCGCGGTCGGCTCGTGATCCCGGCCGCCTGCGTGTCGGTGGAGTCCAACACGGCGTAAGACCAACTCCCATGACATCGGACTTCATCCCACTTCCTCAGCGAACTGAACTTTCGCCATCCGAGATGGTGCGCCGCGCCACGGAATTCAACGCCGAATTACAGCAGCGCCGCACCATCCGCGCCTTCAGTGACCGTCCGGTACCTCGTGAGGTGATAGAACAGGCCCTGCTTGCGGGAGGGTCAGCTCCGAGCGGGGCGCACCGGCAACCGTGGCACTTTGTCGTCGTCGGCGATCCGGAAGTCAAGCGGGAGATTCGCGCGGCGGCTGAGCGAACCGAGGCCAAGTTCTACCAGCACGCCCCGCGGGATTGGCTGGAGGCCCTGGCCCCGCTTGGCACCGACGCCAGCAAGCCCTACATCGAGATCGCACCGCTGCTAATCGCGGTCTT
>JBDTTN010000136.1:0-6930 GCA_039930625.1 Gemmatimonadota bacterium
GCGGAGAGGGTCTGCAGGAAGTCGCGCCGGATCACAGCTCCCTCCGCTTCATGAGGTCCACCGCGTGGCTCACTGCGCGGGCGGTGAGGGCCATGTAGGTGATGGAGGGGTTCTGGTTGGCGGAGGAGGCCATGCAGGCACCGTCGGTGAGGAAGAGATTGGGAGCATCCCAGACCTGGTTGTGACCGTTCAGGATACTGGTCTTCGGGTCGCGCCCCATGCGGGCGGTACCCATCTCGTGAATCACCAGTCCCGGGCTGATCGTCTCGTTGGTTTCGGTGATGTTGGTCGCGCCGGCGGCCTCGAGCATCTCGGTGGCGGTGTGGATCATGTCCTTCCACTGGGCGTGTTCATTCTCGCCGTAGCTGCAATGAATCCGGAGCGCCGGAATCCCCCACTTGTCGGTGCGTTCGGGATCGAGCTCGACGAAGTTGTCCTCCCGCGGCAAACACTCCCCGAAGCCATAGAAGCTCATCCCCCACGGGCCCTGCTCGGTCAGCAGCGAGTGCTTGAACCCCGCGCCGAATCCCTTCATTCCGGTGCCGCGGCCCCAGCCGTCCCGCCAGGCGCCGCCCTGAAAGGCGTAGCCGCGGACGAAGTCGGGGTGCTGGTCGGTCACATTGCGGAAGCGGACGAGATAGATGCCGTTGGGTCGGTTGCCGAAGGAGCGATGGTCCTCGTAGCCCGGGATGGTGCCGCGGGCGCCGTGGCCCATGGAATGATCCATGAGATAGTGCCCCAGCACCCCGTTGCTGTTGCCCAGTCCGTCAGGAAAGGCACGGCTCTTCGAGTTGAGCAGGATCCGGGTGGACTCGAGGCTGCTCGCATTCAGGAAGATGATGCGCGCCGTGTACTCGATGGACTCGAAGCTGTTGGCGTCGATGATCCGGACCCCGGTGGCGCGGCGCTTCACCGCGTCGTACTGCACGCTTTCCACCACGCTCCAGGGTCGCAGTGTCAGGCGGCCGGTCGCCGCGGCGGCGGGGAGCGTGGCGTTGAGGCTCGAGAAGTAGCTGCGGGTGATGCAGCCCCGTTCGCAGGGTCCGCAGTAGTGACAGGCCTTCCGGCCGAGGTGGTCGGCGGTGAGGATGGCACAGCGCCCGATGGTGAGTACCCGGTCCCGGCCGTAGGCACGCGCCAGGCGATCCCGCACATGCGACTCGGCGCAGCGCATCTCCATCGGCGGCAGGAACTGGCCGTCAGGGAGCTGATCGAGTCCCTCGGCCTGACCGCTGACCCCGATGAATCGCTCCACGTAGTCGTACCAGGGGGCGATGTCGGCGTAGCGAATGGGCCAGTCGGTACCGTGGCCATCCTTCGCGTTGGCCTCGAAGTCGAGATCGCTCCAGCGGTAGACCTGCCGGCCCCACATGATGGAGCGGCCGCCGACCTGGCGCCCCCGGATCCACGAAAAGGGCTTGTCGTCGGGAGTGGTATAGGGATTCTCGAGATCGTTGACGAAGAACTTTCCCGACCACTCGTCGCAGGCGTAGCACTCCTTCTGCACCGGCTGTTCGCGTTCGAGCTTGGCGCGATCGCCCCAGCCGCGGAAGGGCATCTGCCAGGGCTGAATGTGTTCGACGTAGTCGGTCGCGGGATCCACCGGTCCGCCGGCCTCGAGCAGCAGGACGTCGAGCCCGCGCTCGGTGAGTTCCTTGGCGGCCCAGCCGCCGGAGATGCCGGATCCGACCACAATGGCGTCGTAGCGAGTGCGCATCAGAACCTCACGCAACCGTCGAAGCGCCCAGGTATGATCGGCTCCCTGGTGACTTCCTTCACGACCCGCTCCGCGGTGAAGTAGCCGTAGACGGTGAGTGACTTGAGCATCGCAAAGGCGGACTCGGCGCTCGCCGGCCCGCCTTTCACCCCATCGAGCTGGGTGAGCAGGGCGACCTGCCGCTCGGCATCGAGGCCGATGAAGCTGCCGCCCGCCCGGCGATCGAGATCGGCGAGCCCCACCAGGAATCGATCGCGATCCTCGTCGGCGTACCAATGCGCCAGGAGATGATCCACGAATGCCGTCACCCCGACATCGGAGGCGCCGGGGGTGTCGGTGCGGGGGATGATCAGATCGGCGATGGTGGCCACGAGCCGAGCCTGATCGCCGCTGAGCGCCTCGAGGTCATCGGTGCGCGCCGCCAGATGCAGCTTGCGACCGAAGGCGATCGCGGCGCCGGCCTCGCGGGGCACGAAGGGCAGGACCGAGCATGCGCCGAGTATCTGCAGCAGGTGGCGCCGGTGCATCGGAGACCTCATCGGGGTATGGGGGACAGGCTCAAGGTACGGCGTGGCCGCGGACGCGGCTAGCGGGCCGTGGCCGCTCGCCGTATCGTTGAGGCTGATTCCCACCCGATTTCGAGATCTTCCATGCGATTCCCGCTGTTGCTCGTCGGCGTACTCGCCCTGCCCGGTGCTCGCGCCGCCGCGCAGGCCGCGCCCGCTCCCAACACGCTGACGCCAGCCGAGAAGAGCGAAGGCTGGAAACTCCTCTTTGATGGGAACACGCTCAAGGGCTGGCGCGGCTTCCAGAAGAAGAAGGCGCCGGCCGGCTGGGTGGTGGAGTCGGGAGCGATCACCCGGGTGGCGGCAAGCGGTGACCTGATCACCGAGAAGCAGTACCGGGACTTCGAGCTCTCGCTCGAGTGGCAGATCTCCGAGGGGGGCAACAGCGGCATCATGTTCCGGGTGACGGAGGGGAGCGAAGCCAGTTACGAGACCGGTCCGGAGATGCAGGTGCTGGATGATGCCCGGCACGCCGATGGACACAACCGGCTCACTTCAGCCGGCTCGGCATACGGACTCTACGCCGCGCCCGCCGGCATCGTAAGGCCGGCGGGAGAGTGGAACCAGGTGCGGCTCATCGTGAAGGGGAAGCACGTGGAGCACTGGCTCAACGGAGTCAAGGTCGTCGAGTACGAACTGCAGAGTCCCGACTGGGAGGCCAAGGTGGCCGCGAGCAAGTTCAAGCAGTGGCCTGGATACGGCAGGGCGCCGAAGGGCTACATCGCGCTGCAGGACCATGAGAGCCGCGTCATGTACCGGAGCATCAAGATTCGCGAGCTGAATTGAGGTGCGAGGAGTAGCGGCTACCTCGCGCTTCACCTGGCGCTGAGGCACCCACCCCACGGGGATTCGATGATCCGCTTCAAGCTGTCCGCCATGATGTTCCTCCAGTACTTCATCTGGGGGGCGTGGTTCGTCACGATGGGGACGTACCTAGGGACGACCCTGCACTTCGACGAACCGCAGGTCGGCCTTGCTTATGGCAGCATGGCGCTCGGGGCGATCTTTTCTCCCTTCTTCGTGGGGATGATCGCGGACCGCTTCTTCCCCACCCAGAGGATCCTGGCGCTGCTCCATCTCATCGGTGCGGTGCTTCTCTTCTGGGCCTCCAACGAGCCGACCTTTGGCATCTTCTACCCGGTCCTGATCGGCTACGCGCTCTGCTACGCGCCGACCCTCGCGCTCACCAACTCGCTCGCCTTCGACAACATGAAGGACCCGGCGAAGGAGTTCCCCCTCGTCCGCGTGCTCGGCACCATCGGCTGGATCGTAGCCGGCGTCACTGTCGGCCAATTGGGGCTCGAGGCCACGGCAGTGCCGATGCAGATCGCGGCCGCCGCGTCCCTGGTGCTGGCGCTCTTCTGCCTGATGCTGCCACACACTCCGCCTCACGCCGTCGGGAAGCCATTTAGCGTCCGCGACATGCTCGGACTCGATGCACTCTCGCTGCTGAAGGACCGTTCCTTCGCGGCCTTCGCCATCGGCAGCTTCCTGCTCTGCATCCCGCTGCAGTTCTACTACAGCTTCACCAATCCCTTCCTGAACGAGATCGGCATGGTGGCCCCGGCGACCAAGATGGCGCTGGGCCAGATGTCGGAGATCCTCTTCATGGTGCTGCTGCCAGTCGTCCTGGTGCGCTGGGGCACCCAAAAGATCATGCTGCTGGGCATGGCGGCGTGGGCCGCACGCTACCTGCTCTTCGCCAACGGCAACGTCAGCAGCGGAGCGTGGATGCTCTATTTCGGCATCCTGCTGCATGGCGTATGCTATGACTTCTTCTTCGTGACCGGCCAGATCTATGTCGACCAGCGGGCGGGGCTCAGGATCCGCGCCGCCGCGCAGGGGTTCATCACCTTCATCACTCAGGGGGTAGGACTCTACATCGGCAGTATTGTCTCGGGGCCGATCGTGAGGCAGTTCCGGTTACCCAACGGTGACCACGACTGGCACGCCATCTGGCTCCGGCCCGCTGTGGGCGCGGCGGTGATCCTGGTGGTGTTTGCGCTGCTGTTCAGGCCGGGGGTGGAGAAGAAACTGGAGGTGTAGCTGGCAGGGGCGAATGACCGGCCGGTCGCCGATCCCAGGCGGTGCCATGCCCGCTGCTTCATTCCACTCCATTCCACAGCCCGGGGTCGTGGCCCGTCACATGGCGCTGCCGTAGTGTGCCACATTCTCCGTGGTCCCGGCAACCAAACGACCGCGGTAGCTGCCAAGCGCGGGTCACGAGGGCCAGCCCGGCAGCGGCTGGCCGCCGCGCTTTGACCGCTTCATGCGCCGGTTAGGCCGTACCCTTCGCAGGCCGTCGGCGCAAATGCGCGATGACCGCCGGCACCGCAAACATGGCCCCTAGTCCGATGTGCGCCACGAGGTTCCACGGGTGAATGTTCCCGGGCAAGCTGAGGCGATTCCAACCATAGAAGACGGTTGCCTCGACGATGAGGGACCACGCGAGGAACCGGGGTAGTTTCCTCTCCGATATTAAACCCGCGCCTGCTGCGAGCCCCCACAAGGCTCCCCCAAGATGGCGGAGGATCCACGCGGCCGGCGCGTAGATTCCTAAGTGGCCCGCCAGCGCCAACCGCAAAACAAGGAGGGCCCCGGCGGCGGAGAGCGCGGAGCCAGAGAAGGCGACTACGGATGTTAGCCCAGGCCCATCCGTCGGCTCGACTATGGTCTCCCACAGGCTCACCACACGAGTCCTACGGATACCATCGAGGAGCGAGGAGCGGCTGGCACCGACGTCGCTCCTGGCTACGGCCGGCGAGCCGGGCGGAGTCGAGGGTATCAGGTGAAAGGGCATGGGAGACTGCCTCTGTTCGGGCACCGCCAAGCGAGCTGCGCAAGCTGCCAGACGCGGCACGGCCTCGGCGGATGCCGGCTCAGGGCTCACTTGCAGCGATGGAGGGCCGGACGAAGGAGCGCGAGCAGCCCATCGTCTACGATGCCTTGAGCGTCGCGAGTGTCGCTTGCAGCGTGGCGACGGTGGCCGCATAGGCGGGATCGTTCACCACGTTGGTCAGCTCCAACGGGTCGAGCTGGAGGTCGTACAACTCCCGGTCGCCGTTGATGTATTCATTGTAGAGGTAGCGCGAGGTGCGCACGCCCTGCGAGTCGATGTGCCCGGGGATCGGGGTGCCCAGGTGTTCGACCAGGATGGCACTGCGCCACGGTGTCGCGGGATCGCTGAGCAGCGGCAGGAGGCTCACACCGTTCACATTGGCCGGGGTCGAAATCCCGGCCCAGGCCGCGAAGGTCGGGGCCAGATCGATGTTCGCCGCTAGGCTGGTGTCATGCCGCGCGCGCAGGCCGGGCGCCCGGATCCAGAGCGGCACGCGGATGCATTCCTGGTACGGGCACATTTTCGCATCCAGCCAGCGGTGCTCCCCCCACGAATAGCCGTTGTCCGAGCTGAAGACCAGCAGGGTGTGCGGCCAGCGCCCCGACTGTTTCAGCGCAGCAACCACCCCTGACACCATCCGGTCCACCGCCAGCAGCGATTCGAGCTGATGCTGCCGGAGCGAGTCTCCCGCCGCCACCTTTGCCTGCGTCAGGCGGGGCAGCGCCCGAATCCACGCCGGCTTGTCCGAGACGTCCGCCTCGTCGAACGAGAGGGGGCGCCACGGCGCCACCCCGTTGAAGGCGCCAACGTCACCGGGCGCGGGTCTCGCCGGTGCGTGGGGCGCAAACGGTGTCAGGTAGAGGAAGAGCCCCTGCCGCGGGTTGGTGCTGCCGATGAACTGTTCCGCCTTGGCCGTCAGCACGTCGGTGGAGTAGTCCGCCGGTGTGGCACCGTAGCGGGTGAGGGTGCCGTTCCCATTCAAGCTGTAGTTGTTGTACTCCGGCAGCACGAAGGCTTCGAAATCCGCCCACCCCGGCGGGACGGCGGGCGAGAGCTGGTCATAACCATTGAGGTACTTGCCCAGTAGCGCGGTGCGGTATCCCGCCTGGGTGAGCCAGGTGGCGATGGTCGAACTCGGATCGAACTTCGATGCGCCGCCGTTGGGCAGGCCATTGGTCAGCACCCCATGGTTGTGCGCGTACCGGCCCGTCATGATACTGGAACGACTGGGGCAGCAGAGGGAGGTGGTGACGACCGCCTGATCGAATCGGACCGTCTCGGAGGTCAGCGCGGCGTCGGTGAGGGGCATGTAGCCCATGAGGTCATAGCGCTGATCGTCACTGAGGATCAGCACGATATCGTTGGGCCGTGGGTTCTGGATTGTGACAGCCACGGCAGGAGACAGGGCGGTCTGGCCGGCGGAGTCGCGCGCCTGCGCCGAGACGGTGTGCGGCCCGTCGGTGAACGCGTAGCTGTCGATCCGGAGGGCGTACGGCGCGGTACCGACCTCGGCGCCGAGGTTGGCGCCGTCGATCTTGAACTGTACCCCGATTATGCCGGTCGGCGCCGAAGCGCTCGCGGTCAGAGTCAGCGAGTCGTTCAGGACGGCGCCGCTGGTCGGCGTGCTGATCGTCACCACCAGTCCGGGTGGGGGCGGTGGCGTGGCCGTGCCGTCGGAGCCACACGCCAGCAGCAGGGCCAGCGCCGGCGGCAGCAGCCCGCCGGCAAGGGCACAACGGAATCGGAAGAGCACGCTGACTGGCATCGGATCGAAGTATACCCTTGGTTCCGCCGGCCCGGGGCTGTGC
>JBDTTN010000137.1:0-6920 GCA_039930625.1 Gemmatimonadota bacterium
ATCAGCGAGACGACGCTGGAGCTGTACTTCTATCGGAGTCCGGAGGAGCCTGCCGTGCTCTTCCAGGCCACCGGTCCGGAGGATCCGCGCCAGTGGGCGCGCTACCTGTCGGTCGGCTGGCTCGGCACCGATTCGATACGAGTGAGCTATGGCCCGGAAGTGAGCTTTCTCAGCCGGGAAGACTCGGACGGGGCGGTGCGGGTGGTGTACACCGCGAGGTAGGCGGGTTGGTGGGTGATGACATCTCGCAGACCAGGGGACCGCTTCGTCGGTCGCTGCGCAACCGAGCCCTTTGGGTGCGCATCGCGCGGCCCGGGCGGGAGGGAGTCCTTGAGGGCGCTCCTCGGGGTGACAGCGCTACTCCAGCGAATCCACCAGCGCCTTGGCCGCGCGGGTGCGCGGGTGGTCGGGTCCGTAGCCGCTCGCCAGCGCCACCACCGCTCGGCGAGCGGCCTGGCGGGCCTCGTCGCGCTGGCCCAGTGCGAGCAGCGCCCTGGCACGGTGCAGCTCCGCTCGTCCCACGTGCGCGCTCCTGAGGAATGCGAGGGAATCCACCCCGGCATAGCGGCGCGCCGCAACCGCGATCGAGTCCGACTCCCCCCACTCCCCGCGGCTCGCGCGCCACTCGGCGGCGCTCAGCAGCGGCAGCACCAGCCGTGGCGAGTGCGGTGTGACCGAGTCGAGCAGGCGGATCGAGACCTCCAGCTCCCGGGCGGCACCAAGCGAGTCGCCCGCGGCATAGCGGATCCAGGCGCCTAACCAGGCGGCGGCCACCCGCCGCGGAAAGGTTCCCGTCGGCAGTCGTTGATATTCTCGCCGCGCCTCGGCGACCCGGCCCTGCAGCAGCCGGAGCTCGACCAGGTTCGCCGGCGCCCAGATCCTCGGTCCACTGTTGGCTTCAGGCGCCGAAGGGTCGTCCTGCACCCCACGCCGCATCCAGACCTCGGCCGAGTCGAACCGCCCCAGTCGGAGCAGATTGGCGCCGTATTGATAGGCGAGCGCCGGCGCGGCGTGACCGGCGCCGCGGACCGCCTCCTGCTCGACGATGAGGTGTCGCATGATCGAATCGGCGACGGCGAACTCCCCCAGCTCGAGCAGCGAACTCGCCAGGAACGACATGGTGGCCGGCACCATGTCCGTCAGTCCGTAGCCGGTGGAATCCATCTCCGCGACGATTTGCGTCTGATAGGTCGCGGCGTCCCGGGTACGGCCCGCGCCGCGCATCGCGGCGGCGAGGTCGCCGAGGATCTGCAGCCGCCGGGTCCCGGCGATGCTCCCCGTCTCCGGCGTCACCGACGCCCCTTCCAGCGCCCGGGTCAGCAGCGGGATCGCCGTGCCCCACTCGCCCTGCGCGGCGAGCAGCTGGCCCTCGGCATCCAGGCAGGCCACCCGCACCTCGTCATTTGGTTCGGTCTCCGACGCCAGCGCCGCTTTGGCCTCGGCCAGCTCCGCCGCCGCGGAATCGAATACCTCGTCGAATGCAAAGGTGTAGACCCTGAGACAGTTGGCCATCGCCAGGTGCACCGGCAGGTGGTGTCGCCGGGCGAGCGACTGGGCCCGCGCCAGCAGCGCTCGCGCCCCCAGCCGGTCACCGGAGCCGTAGTAGTGGTTCGACAGATTGGCCAGCGCCTCGGCGACCAGCGCCGGCTCAGCGGCGTACTTGGTCTCCACTACCCGCGCCGCCATCTGCACCCGCTCGGCCGAGGAAAGTGGCTGCCCGTTGGCGTCGCGCTCGTCGCCGCCGATGACCTCCTGCACCGCGTTCATGACCACCTGGCGCTTGAGCCCGAGCACCGCCTGGTCCCGCTCCCGCCGGGCAGCGCGGCTCTGCCGCACTGCGACTCCGGTGGTGACCAGCAGCGCCACCGTGACCACCGCCGCCGCCAGCACCGCGCCACGATTGCGCCGGACGAACTTTCCCATCCGGTAGGCCAGCGAATCGGCTCGCGCGCTGACCGGCTCCTGCCGCAGGTAGCGCGCGAGGTCGTCGCCAAAGGCGGCTACGGTCTGGTAGCGCTCCGCCGGCTCCTTACGGAGCGCCTTGCCGAGCACCGTATCGAGGTCGCCCAGGCCGAGCCGGGGCGGGTCCACCTCGAGCATGGATGCCAGCCACTCGGCGGGACTGCTTCCCTCGGCGGCTGTCGGGTGCCGGCCCGAGAGCAGGAGGTAGAGCAGTACCCCGAGGGCGTAGACGTCGGTCGCGGTGGTGAGCGGGTCGCCGCACACCTGTTCGGGAGCGGCGTAGAGCGGGGTGAGCGCGCGTCCCCCTTCGGCGGTGAGCGGAGTGCGGTCGGTTCCGGCTTCGATATCCAGCAGCTTTGCGATGCCGAAATCGAGCAGTTTCACGGTGCCGTCATGCGCGATGAAGATGTTGGATGGCTTGAGGTCCCGGTGCACGACCAGATTGCTGTGCGCGTGACCCACGGCGGCGAGCACCTGCAGGAAGAGGGGCAGCAGCTCCGCCGGCGCGCGCGAGCGGGCGCGCACGTAGGCATCGATCGGCTGACCGTCGACGAATTCCAGCACCAGGTAGGGCTGGCCCCCTTCGCTCATACCGGCATCGAGCAGCCGGGCGATACCCGGGTGGGTGAGCCGCGCCAGTACCGATCCCTCCTGCCGGAAGCGCTCCTGCCCCCTCGCGCTGACGAGCGCGAGGTTGAGCAGCTTCACCGCCGCCTGTCCCTCGAAGCGCCCATCGGCGCGCCGTGCCAGCCAGACGGTCCCCATTCCCCCCTGCCCGAGCGGCCGCTCCAGCATCCAGGCGCCGAGCCGCCGGCCGGCGAGTGAGGTGATCCGGGCCGGGACCCCCGGCCGGACCTCAGGGCTCAGGAATCCCTCGCCGTCGATCCGCGCCTCGTGATCCAGCAGCTCGGCCAGCGCAGCGGCCAGCCCCGGGTCGCTCTGTCGCTGGGCTTCCAGCCAGGCGCTCCGCTCCGCCCCCGTCAGCGTGAGGGCGATGTCGAAGAGCGGACTCAGCGCCTCCCAGCGGTCTCTGCCGATCGGGGTCATGTGTGGGGCCAGGTGCGGGAAATGGGTGACGCGAAGAGATCCTAGAGGGGAGAACGCAATCGGGGGGCGGCTCCCGACATCACCCTCCCCGCTCGGCGCCGGGTCCTTCGGGCCGGAGGGCCTGGTGCAGGAGCGCCCGCGCCTTGCGCCAGTCGCGCTGCACGGTTCGGTCGCTGACTCCGCGGAGGCTGGCGATCTCTACCAGATCGAGTCCGCAGAAGAAGTGCAGGTCCACCAGCTCGGCCAGGCCCGAGTCCACTGCGGCGAGCTCATCCAGGGCTTCACTCAACTCTCCAAGGCCTGCTGCCCCGCTGTCAGGCGCCTCGGCATCGCGGTCCTCGAGGGGGACCAGGTAAAATTCGCCGCCTCGCTTGGCTGCGGAGTGGCGGCGGGCGTAGTCCACGATCAATCCGCGCATCGCCCGCGAGGCATACCCGAGGAAGCGGGCTCGATCGGGGAAGCGGACATCCCCGCGGGCGGAAAGGTTGAGGTAGGCCTCGTGCAGCAGGGTGGTGGTGCCAAGGGTATAGTCGCGACCCTGGCGGTAGAGATGGCGTTGCGCAAGCTCGTGCAGCTCGCGGTACAGCATGCCGAACAGATCCTCCGCACTGCCGGGCGGCGGCGGCCCCGCCGGCGGGTCAGGATGAGAGGGAGGAGGGGGCATCAACGTCACTGTCGCGAGGGTGCCCCAATATGAGGCCCTGTGGGCAGGAGGGCGAGAGCGGGTGTCGGGTTTGAGGCCGGCTTTCCGATCTCCTGAATATGGGGTGGGTGCAGCCAGCTGCGCCGGACGCCCCTCGCTTCCCCGCTCCCAGGAGTCCCCGTATGAGGTTCAGGCATCTGGCCGGCGTGGCCACCGTCGGCGTCTCGCTACTCCTCGCCGCCTGCGGCACCGATTCCACCGCCCCCGACGCGGCCGCCAAGGCGGCATCAGTCCGCATCCCGGTCTCCGATTCCTTTGTCGCGCTGGTCCGGCAGCTCGCGGCGGGTCGCGGTGTGACTCCGATGCCCAAGCCCCCGGCGGTGCGTCCGGCGCTGGTCCGGCTGGGGCAGGCGCTCGCCTTTGACAAGATCCTCAGCGGCAACCGGGACATCTCCTGCATGACCTGCCACCTCCCTCCGCTCGCGACCGGCGATGCACGCAGCCTCTCAATTGGGCAGGGTGCGACGGGACTCGGTCTCGAGCGGGTGCATCCAACTGGCGCATTCATTCCGCGCAACGCTCCTTCGTTGTTCAACCTGACGGCGATGAAGTCGCTGTTCTGGGATGGACGGATCAGCGTGGATGCCCAGGGCGTCTTTCATACGCCGGCGGGCGCGCAGCTCACGCCGAGCATGACGAAGGTGCTGGAATTCGGCCCGGTGTCGGCGATCGGACTCTTTCCGGTCACCAACCGGGCGGAGATGCGGGCCGAGGGCGGCAACGACCTGGCGGCGATTCCGGATGCCGACAATCCGGCTATCTGGCGGGCGCTGATGAAGCGGCTGGGTGCCATTCCGGAGTACCGGCGGATGTTCGAGGCGGCCTATCCCGGCACCCGATTTGATGCGATGACCTTTGCGCATGCGTCGAACGCAATCGGCGGATTCTTCGTCTCCCAGTTCTCGTTCATCAACTCTCCCTGGGACCGGTTCCTCGCCGGCGACAATCGTGCGCTGAGCGCAGAGCAGCTCGTGGGGGCACAGACCTTCATGACCATCAAGTGTTCGCTATGCCACAACGGGCCGGCCTTCAGCGACAACCTGTTCCACGACGTGGCGGTGGCGCAGTTCGGTCCGGGGGAGGGGGACGGCGTCGGCGGCAAGGACGACTTCGGCCGGATGCGGGTGACTGGCCTGGCGAGTGACCAGTATCTCTTCCGGACCACACCGCTTCGCAACGTCGCGCTGACCGGCCCCTACGGTCATGACGGTGCGATCGAGGACCTGCACGGATTCATCGAGCATTACAGCGAATCGGATCTGAAGCTCAAGGCGTTCGATGCCACGACGCTGGAGCCGCTGCTGCAACCGATGCTGCTGTTCAACTTCGACGGGATCCTCGCCAACCGGGACACCATCATCCGTGGTGTAGTGCTGCCGGCCACTGTCGTGGACCAGCTCACCACCTTCATGGGGTCACTGACCGATCCGGCGGCGAGGAACCTCCGCCGCACGGTGCCGGCGCGGGTTCCGAGCGGGTTACCGGTGGATGGCCGTTGATCGGCAGGCTCCATGGACCGCCCGGATCCGAGGCCGGTTTGCATGCCGGTGACATTCCGGGCTGCCGCCGACCCGCCCTTGCGCGGGCGACCGCGAGCCATTTCGTTTTCCAGATGCGACGCTCGGTGATTGACTACCATGTGCTTGACGCCGTCATGATGGGCGCCGACCTGTATGCCGACATGGTGACCTATCTCAACAGCGCCGACAGCCTGTGGCGCATCGAACATGACCGTCCGCTGCAGTCGGCCGAGGTGTTCGCAGCGCTCCACCGGCTGGTGCGCGACGGACTGGTCGAGGTGCAGCTCCTCGATCAGGTCGAGAATGACTTCGTGAGTTGCGGCGAGGGAGTCTGGCCCACCAACGACCTGGCCGAGATGTTCTTCGAGGTGACCGGCAGGGGAAGGGTGGTGTTCCTGAACTGGGAGGCATAGCCGGCAGATGGCACCGCGGCGCCGCCCGGGCGCCTATCTGGGAACTATCGTGCTGTAGAGCATCGTCCCCGTCCGCTGCTGCTTGGCGGCGTACATCGCGGTATCCGCGTTCTTGAGCAGCTCCTGCGGCGACATGCCGTCCTCGGGATAGATCGCGATCCCGATACTTGCCCGCACGGTAATCTTCACCCCATCGACGTCACACGCCGCGGCGATGTTCTCGCCGATCTTCGCGGCAAAGCTCGCCACGGCGTCTTCATCCTTCGCCTCCAGCATCAGCAGCAGGAACTCGTCACCGCTGCGACGGCTGAGGGTATCGCCGCCGCGGACGAACCGCTCCAGCCGCAGCGCCACCCCCCGCAGGACCTGGTCGCCGGCGTCGTGACCAAAGCTGTCATTGACGAGCTTGAAGTCGTCGAGATCGATGAACATCACGGCAAGGCGCCAGGCATGCCGCTTGGCCTGTACCAGGGCGCTGTCAAGGCGGTCATTGAAGAGGGCCATGTTCGGCAGCCCGGTGGCCACATCGTGCAGCGCGCGGTGGTGCGCCTTCCGCTCCTGCACCCGGCTCTCGATCAACGCGGCGTTGCTGGCTGAGAGCTGGTGCTCCAGGAGCCGGCGCTCGTCGATTTCCTCCGCGAGCGCATCGTTGACGGTGGCGAGATCGTCCACACATTCCTGCACCTTGACCTCGACGCCTTCGCTCTGCGCCAGCGCACGCTCGACACCCTCCAGCGGCACTCCCTCTGCGAGCTCCTGCTTGAGCACCGTGTTGACCGACGACAGCTCGGTCGCACACTCCTCGACCTTCTCGCGCACCAACTCGCTCTGATCCAGCGCTCGCGCCAGGGGCACATTGGGAGGGTACACCAGTTCGTCTGCCATGCGGAATTATAGCGCCAGTACCGGGCACAAACAGGAATGAGAATGAAGAGTGAGCGGCGACGAGTCGAGCAGGCGGCGGAGCTGCATCGAAGGGTGTAGTCCCTTCGGCAGTTCCATCGGCGCCACTGCGCAGTTATGGAATGGGCGCGAAGAGTTCCCTCAGCTCGATCACGAGTGCCTCACTCGCCTCGGGCGGTGACCAGATCACCTGGCCTCGTTCGATCGTGGGGAAGGGTGCCTCGGGGGTCCCTGCCTCGATCGCCTCACTGGCGCCGTCCACGATCCAGTAGAGCGGTACTCCTGCCACCTGATAGCGGCGCCGCTTGGTGAAGCGGTCGGCGCGCTTCGTGGAAGGGCTCAACACCTCGATGACCAGGAGCAGGTTCCTGA
>JBDTTN010000138.1:0-6910 GCA_039930625.1 Gemmatimonadota bacterium
ACACGACTCCAGCGCCCGGGCCCTGCTCACGTGGCGCAGGCGGGTCAGCGCCTTCTCCTTGATCTGGCGCACCCGCTCCCGGGTGATGCCGAGCAGGCTGCCAATCTCCTCCAGGGTCATCGGCTCGGGGCCATCGAGCCCGAAGTACAGGCGCAGAATCTTGGCCTCCCGCTCCTTCAGCGTCGACAGCACCTCTTCGATCGACTCGGTCAGCGCCTTTTCGAAGGTGTCGGTATCGGCGCCGGCTCCGCTGGTATCGGCGAGATAATCGAGAAGCTTGTTGTCCTCACCGGGGGTGAGCGGGGCATCGAGGGAGAGGTGATTCTGGGAAATCGAAAGCGTCTTCTGGACTTCTTCCAGCGTGATGTCCATCCCCTCGGCGATTTCCTTCGGGGTAGGTTCCCGGCCGAGCTCCTGCAGGAGGGCGGCGGAGCGCTTGCCGATCCGGTGCAGCGTCCCCGCGCGGTTGAGCGGCACCCGGACGATGCGGCTCTGCTCGGCGAGCGCCTGCAGGATCGCCTGACGAATCCACCAGACCGCGTACGAAATGAACTTGATGCCCTTGGTCTCGTCGAATTTGTGCGCGGCGCGGATCAGTCCGAGATTGCCTTCGTTGATCAGATCGGAGAGCGAGACGCCCTGATTCTGGTATTTCTTCGCGACGGAAACCACGAATCGGAGATTGCTACGCACCAGCTTGTCGAGGCACTCCTCGTCGCCGGTGCGAATGCACTGAGCAAGCCGGACCTCTTCCTCCTGGTTGATCAGCGGGTACTTGCTGATCTCACGGAGGTATTGGTCGAGGGAGCCTTCGTCGAATGACGAAGACCCGCGCTTGCCAGTCCCGACTCGCATTGGCCTCATTGACGGTTGCCTCACCGCAGGCAGGAAGGAACTTCTACCAGAACCTTAGCCGGGCCCAAAATGCGGCGCAAGCGGGGGTTCATCGGTCACCGTAGTTATCGATCTGCGCCCGTTGCAATGTGCCGGAATAGTCCACGTATCCCACCTTTGTTTCCGAATAGAACTCGTAGACTTCCCACCCGCCCTCCCGGTGTCCGTTCCCGGTTTGCTTCATCCCGCCGAACGGCAGGTGGGCCTCGGCACCGATGGTCGGAGCATTGATGTAGGTGATCCCGTTGTCCAGATCCTGCATGGCGCTGAAGGCAGCGTGGACGTCCCGGGTGTAGAGCGAGCTCGACAGTCCGTAACGAACGCCGTTGTTGATGCGGATCGCCTGGTCGAGCGAGTCGATTCGTACGACGCTCAGCACCGGCCCAAAGATCTCCTCCTGCTCCAGTCGCGAGCCGGCTTTGACTCCCGCGAAGATGGTCGGCTCGAAGAACCAGCCGTGGGCGCACGCGGCACTCTTCGCACGGCGTCCACCGCTGACGAGCTCCGCCTTTTCCTGGCGACCGATCTCGATGTATCTCTCGACCTTGGCACGGGAATCGGCGTGAATGAGGGGGCCGACCTCGGTGCCGCGCTTCCTTCCATCGCCCAGCCGCAGCCGGGCGGCGCGCTCCGCAAGCTTCGCGAGAAAGCGGTCGTGGACCTTGCGGTGCAGCAGCAGGCGGCTGGTCGCGGTGCAGCGTTGCCCGGTCGTCCCGAAGGCCCCCCAGAGCACGCCCTCCAGCGCGAGGTCGAGGTCCGCATCATCCATCACGATCATCGCGTTCTTGCCGCCCATCTCCAGCGACAGCCGCTTGTGCATGCGGCCGCAACTCTCGCCGATCAGCGACCCCGTCGCACTCGAGCCGGTGAATGAAATCACCGGCACCTGCGGGTGATCGACCAGCGCCTTCCCAGCCGTCTCGCCGCGACCGTGCACCAGATTGATCACCCCGGCGGGGAAGCCCGCTTCAGCCGCCAGCTCCACCAGCCGATGGGCCGTATGGGGGACATCCTCGGATGGCTTGAGCACGACGGTGTTCCCGCAGACGAGCGCCGGGAACAGCTTCCAGGTGGGTATCGCAAGCGGAAAGTTGAACGGGGTCACCAGGCCGCAGACGCCGATGGGCCGGCGCCAGCTCATCGCCCACTTGGCCCTGAGCTCTGACGGCACGGTGCGTCCGAAGAGGCGGCGCCCTTCGCTCGCGGCGTACCACGCGGTGTCGATGCCCTCCTGCACATCGCCGCGGGTCTCGGTCAATACCTTGCCCATCTCGCGGGTCATCCCCTGCGCGAGTTCTTCCTTGTTCTGGGTCAGCAGCTCACCGAGCCGCCGGAGCAGGTCACCGCGCGCCGGTGCGGGCACCAGCCGCCACTGCTCGAACGCCCGTCGCGCCGCCCGCACCGCGCGATCGACGTCCACCGGCCCCGAATCGGGAAACCGCCCGATGAGGTCGCGAGTATCCGCCGGATTCCGGTTCTCGAGGTATCGCCGGGTGCTCGGGGCGAGCCATTCTCCGCCGATGAGGTTCTTGTAGGTCGTCGTCATGGGCGGATTCAGTCGTCGGCGCTCGGGGCCGGTAGGCCCGTCGCAGGGGGATCAGGGGGCTTCGACCCCGGCATCACAGCTCCAGGTGCGCGCATGCCGCGCATAGCCGACGCGGGGTAGAACCTCCCGTGCGGTGAGGACCAGGCCCCAGAGCAGCACGAGCAATGACAGAAAATGCGCGAAGCCGAGGCGCCGCTGCCACGAGGTGATGGAACTCCATGCGCCCGCCACCACGACGGTGACGATCGCGCCGAAATAGACGGCGAGGTTGAATCCGCAGGCGTTGTGATAGGGCCACTGGGTGATCGCGACCGCAAGCAGGAGACCGAGACCGACACGCAGCCAGGTCGTGAAAACGGGGAACCGGCCGCCTGACACGGGCGCGGTCATTCGGCCGCCGCCGCCCTGCACAGTTGGCGGACTGCCCCGACCAGGCGCCGCCGGTGCCGGGGACTTGGCGATTACCTTGTCGATGTCGGCGAGTTCCTTGTCCCAGTCGCGCGGTCGCTCGGTCATCGGTCTTCCCGGGAGAGATCCAGCCGCTTCATTCGCTTGTGCAGCGCCGAGCGCGACACGTTCAGTGCGAGCGCGGTCTCAGTGATGTTCCAGTTGAATTCACGGAGTTTGGCCCGGAGGAAGTTCTTCTCGGAACCCTCCTTGAACTCGCCCAGGCTGTCCTCGAGTGACGGCGCTTTCACCGGCTCGGCCTCCGCGGCGCCCGAATCGGCCAGCAGCAGGCGGACTTCCGCGCCGCCGATCACCTTTCCGGGCGCGAGGATGAGCAGCCGTTCCACCGCGTTGCGCAGTTCCCGGATGTTGCCCGGCCAGGAGCGCCGCTGCAGCCGCTCCACCGCGGAGGCATCGAACCGCTTGCCCGCCGCGCCGGCGCCGGCGGCCAGCTGACGCGCGAAGTACGCAACCAGCGCCGGAATATCCTCACGCCGGTCCCGCAACGGCGGAACCGCGATCGGCACCACGTTCAGACGATAGAACAAGTCCTCCCGGAATCGGCCGGCGGCTATCTCCTCAGCGAGATCCCGGTTCGTTGCGGCGATCACTCGGACATCGACCTGAATCGCCTTCGTGCCGCCGATCGGCGTGATCACTCCCTCCTGCAGCGCGCGGAGCACCTTGGCCTGCGCCGAGGCGGACATGTCCCCGATTTCATCGAGGAAGAGCGTGCCGCGATCGGCCTGCTCGAACTTCCCCTCCCGATCGGTCACTGCCCCGGTGAACGACCCCTTCAGGTGACCGAAGAGTTCACTCTCGATCAGTTCCGACGGAATCGCGGCGCAGTTGACCTCCACGAAAGGACGCGAGCGCCGCGCCGAACTCGCGTGCACCGCCCGCGCAACCAGCTCCTTGCCGGTACCGTTCTCGCCGGCGATCAAGACTCGGCCGGTCGTGGGCCCGACGCGGGCGATTGTCTCCCGGACAGCCTTGAGTGCAGGGCTGTCACCGATCATCTGGAAGCGATCGCTGGTCTCCTTGCGGAAGCGGGTGTTCTCGCCGGCGAGATCGGCGTGCTTCAGCGCGTTGCGGACGGTGACCAGCAGGCGATCGGAGTCGAGGGGCTTCTCGAGGAAGTCGAACGCACCGCGGCGGGTGGCGTCGATGGCGGTGGCAATTGTGCCGTGCCCCGAGATCATCACCACGATGGCGTCGGGATCGAGTTCCCGCAGCCGGGTGAGTGTCTCGAGTCCGTCGAGGCCCGCCATCTTCACGTCCAGGAATACCACGTGCGGCCGGTAGTCGGGATAGACGGTGAGCGCCTCTCCTCCCGAGCCCGCCGTGCGCACATCGATGCCCTCATATTCGAGCACCTGCTTGAGCGCGGTCCGGATGCCCGGCTCGTCATCCACGACCAGCAGGCGCTGACTCACGGCGCCTCCGTCCGATAGAGGGAGACGCCATCGCGGCGGACGCGCAGGCCGGCGACGCCCTTCGGCAGCGCGACCGGAACGATTCCCGCATTGCTTCCCGGCAGTGCGCGCTCCATGAGACGGCGGCTCGCAGCCTCCGGCAGGGTGAAACCACGCAGCGTCAGTGCGTCGATCCGCCATTCCGCCTGCCCGATCTTCACCACCGTCACCGGCCCTGCGGCGGAAACCCGCTCCCAGGGCTCCAGGGCTCCCGCCAGCGGGCCAAGCGTTTCCCTGGGAATCTGTGCGGTCTCCAGCCTGGCCGAGACCGTCACGCGCCCCTCACCGAGGAGAAGGGTGATCGAGTCGAGGTGTCCGCGCGCTTCCCTGGGCAGGCCGTCGGCGAGCAGCGAGGCCATCTCACTGGCGCTGAGGACGATGGAATCTGCGTTCCAGCCGTGAAGACTGTCGACCTTGTCATGCGCGCGCGCCAGCGCCGCCGGCCCGGGCTTTCCCTCGGCATCGGCACCGATGGATTCGGTGACCCGCGCAACCTGGGGGCGCACCAGGCGGAGGAGTTCGGCGCGGAAGAGCCAGGCTCCGCTGACCAGCGCCGCCAGCACCAGGATGCCTAACACCCGAAATGGAAGTGTCCAGAGCCGCATCAGGCGCCCAGCACCGGAAGGTCCGCGAGGAGTCCACCACGCTGATAGCCCCGTCGATCCAGTCGCGCGCTCACGAATCCGAGCCCCAGCAGGCACTTGGAAATGGCATCCCAGCGCGCCTCGACCAGCGCCTGCATGGCGGGCGCGACCTCCACCGACGCCTCGCCTCCGCGGTGCCGGACCCGCAAGTCGCCGGCGATGCCGAGCGATCGGACAAAGGCTTCCGCCGCTTCGACCTGATGCAGTCGTTCCGGGGTGACCTCGAGTCCGTACTGGATTCTGCTCGACAGGCAGGGCGCCGCCGGCGCATCCCAGACGGGGAGGCCAAGTTCCCGGGCCGCCGCGCGGACCATGGCCTTGGTCCAGCCCAGCTCGGCCAGCGGGGAGCGGACCCGGCGCTCCTCAGCGGCCCGGACCCCGGGGCGGTGCTCGCCAAGGTCGTCGGCATTGGTGCCGTCGATGATCAGATCGAATCCCCGGCGCTCGGCGATCTCCGCCAGGCGGCTCCACAGCTCCGTCTTGCAGAAGTAGCAGCGGTCAGGAGCGTTGGCGCGGTAGTCGGGATTGTCGAGCTCGTGCGTCTCGGCCTCGAGGAGAGGCACATCGAACCGGCGGGCGGTCTCAAGGGCGGATTGATACTGCGCGGCCGGATAGGAATCGCTGCGGCCGATCACGGCGAGAAATCGTTCGGGCCCGAGCGCGCGGCGCCCCGCGACGGCAAGCACCGCCGAGTCCACGCCGCCCGAATAGCCGAGCAGTACTCGGCCGAGGCGGGTGAGATGGGCTTCGAGCGCCGCGACGGAGGTCATGGCGGTAACGTAAGCAAACAGCCCGGGTCACGACAGCCATCCCCTTCCACCGCGGCCCCGACGGCTCCAGACTTCCGCGCATGACGGAGCCCACCGCGATCTCGATCACACCGACGCTGTCGATTCCAAGCACCGAACTTTCGTTCCGTGCGACCCGGAGCGGCGGCCCGGGCGGGCAGCATGTGAATACCTCGTCGACCCGCATCGAACTGTGGTGGGACGCCGCGACGAGCCCGAGCCTGACTGCGGCGCAGCGGGAGCAGGTGCGCGCCCGTCTCTCGACCCGTCTCACTGCCGACGGGCTGCTTCGCATCGTCGCGAGTGAAACGCGGAGCCAGAAGCAGAATCGCGAGCTGGCGATCGAGCGCTTTCAGGAGGTACTGGCCCGGGCCCTTGCGACACCCAAGAAGAGGAAGGCCACCCGTCCCAGCCGAGCCGCCAAGGAGCGGCGGATCACGGAGAAGAAGCAGCGTGGCGCCCGCAAGCGAGAACGACGCTCGCCGCGAGGCGAGGAATGAATCCGCGCGCGAGCCTTATCCTCGCGATCGACCCGAATGCTCCCGATCCCGCTGTCCTGGCGCGCGCCGCCTCGCTGCTGCAGCGCGGCCAGCTCGTCGCCTTTCCCACCGAAACCGTGTACGGTCTCGGGGCGAATGCTCTGGACGCCGCGGCGGTGCAGCGGATCTACGAGGCCAAGGGCCGCCCCAGCCACAACCCGCTCATCGTGCATGTCGCAGACACCGCATCGGCCCAGCGCCTGGTGACGGTGTGGCCGGAGGCGGCGGAACGGCTGGCCCGAAGATGGTGGCCGGGGCCGCTGACGATTGTGCTGCCGAAGGCCATCGGAATCCCTGCCGAGGTCACCGCCGGACTGGGGACCGTCGCGCTGCGCGTGCCGGCGCATCCCGTGGCGCTCGCGCTGCTCCGCGCCTGCGGCTTTCCTCTCGCGGCACCGAGCGCCAATCGATCGGGCGAGATCTCTCCCACCACCGCTCTGCATGTTGCTGGCGGGCTCGGGGAGCGGGTGCCGATGATTCTTGATGGAGGCAGCACGGCGGTCGGCATCGAATCGACCGTGGTCGACCTCTCCGGCGCCGAACCCACCCTGCTCAGGCCCGGCATGATCAGTCGCGA
>JBDTTN010000139.1:0-6875 GCA_039930625.1 Gemmatimonadota bacterium
CGCCTCCTGTACCAGATCCTCCGCATCCGCACGGTTGCGGGTGAAGCGGAAAGCGGTTCCGTATGCAGCATCCAGCACCGGCGTCAGCAGCGCCTCGAAACTGGCCGAACTGTCTGCTCCCGCGGCGGCCGTGGCGGGCCCCGATCCCGGCGGAGCCTCGTGCTCGGTCATCTTGACGCTCCCACTATGGCTGGTACTCCACGCTGAGCGGCTTCCGGCCCGATCGGCCGGGAAAGGAGTCAGGCCCTTCTGGCTCCGAGTTGAGAACGCACCGGTCGGCCGATTGGTTCCCTCCCCTGTTCCCTGCAGCCCATCAGGCCACACATGCCAGGCCGGCCAGGTGCACCCAATCGACCTCTTCCGCTTCCGCTGGTGTCAGTGCCGCGACCGACTGCTCCAGGTCCTGGGCCACGTTCATGAAGGCGATGAAGGCGTCGTAGGGCGATTCGTAGGGGCTGAAGTACTTGTGCACGTCCCCGTCGGCGAACCACTTGGTGCACATGTAGTAGAGGTGGTCGCTGGTGGTGAGCCGGCGCCACTGTTCCAGCCGTTGAGGGTCGCCGGACCTGAGCACCGCCTCACGCAGACCATACAGTCGCTTCTGGGCCGCCGTCTGCAGCCGGTTACCGAGCCACGCGCTGGTGTCGCGCTCGAGATCGGCCCAGGAGGTGGGGCGCTCGAACGACAGCGGGGCCACCGGTGGGCGACTCGCGAGCCTCGAAGGATGCACGAATTTCAACCCCCGCTTCAGACATTCGCCAGGCAGATGCGACAGGAAATCGAAAATGCCGGTGTCCGCCCATTGGTGTTCGCCAAAGGTCTCGTAGTCCACAAACAGGTGGAGGCTGTCGCCACCACTTGAGGCGAGCCAGTCGGCGTACTTGGGCGCGGTAAGCGGCCATCCGTCCCAGTCGCGATTGGAGAAACGAAAGCCCACATCGTCGCTCAGCCGGTAGTTGCGCGGCAGGAGCCGCAGTTCCGGCGCCGTGACCGCCTGGTAGACGTGATTGGGGGAGCGCCAGCCCATGACATGATCTGCTCCCTCGACCATCACACCGCGGAAGCCGAGCCTTGAAATGGCGGGCGCGAGAGCATCCCAGTAGATGAGTTCGGTGTTGCGGAACACCGTGGGTCGCTGCCCGAACCAGCGCTCGATGGTACGCCGGTGCCGCTCCACCTGCTCCACGAACTCCTCCTCCGACGCCAGCGAGGCAAGACTGTGAAAGTAGGTCTCGCCCAGGAGCTCCACTCCGCCGGTATCCACCAGGTCCTGAAAACTCTCCAACACGTCCGGCGCCCACTCGGCCAGCTGGTCGAGCAAGGCCCCGCTCAGACTCAGCGCCACCTTGAATTCGCCGTTGGAGCGACGGATCAGGTCGGCGAGCAAACGGTTGGCGGGGAGGTAGCATTTATCGGCCACCCGGCGGAGCAACCGCCGGTTGTTCTCATTGTCGAAGTACTCGCCATCGGTGCCGATATCGAACAGCCGGAACTGCCGTAGCCGGAAAGGCTGGTGGACCTGGGCGTAGATGCAGATCTCGGTCATCACATGCTCCCGGCAGAGGATGTCATCGCGCGTGCGTAGGATTGGGTGGTCAGGCGAGCAGGCTCCTCCAGACTGAAGCGCCTGCCCTTCAGTTCGGCTTCTCCATTGTGCGACAGCTCGGCCCGCAACTCGGGATAGCGGAGCAGCGCCACGATCTGATCGGTCATGGCATCGACATCCCAGAAATCGACCTTGAATGCGTTGGTGATCGCCTCCGCCACCCCCGCCGTCCTGGGGATGATGCACGGGGTGCCGTTGCGGAGGCTTTCGAGGGCGACGAGGCCGAACGGCTCGCTGACCGACGGCATCACACACACATCCGCCATCCGGTACAACCGGTGCACGTCTCGCCCCTGCACGCCCCCGGTGAAATGCACCCGGTCGGCGATGCCGAGTTCGGCGGAGCGGCGGACAAGATGCGGCAGCATGTCCCCCTGACCGGCGACGATGAACTTGGCCTCGGGCAGGTACCCGGCGACCCGTCCCGCCATCTCGATGAAATAGTCCGGTCCCTTCTGCCAGGTCACTCGCCCGAGGAACAGCACGATGGGCACCTTCCGCGCGCGGCGGACGGAGGTCTGGACCGCGAAGGGTGTCTCGCGCCGCTGGTTCGACTCGAAGCCGTCGCCGTCGATCCCCCAGTGGACCACGTCGATCTTCGAGGCCGGCAACTGATAGCGCTCCACGCAGATTCGCTTGAGTGCATGACTGTTCGCCACGATCCGGTCGGCCGCCGTCATCCCCTCCCACTCGCGGTGGCAGATCTCGGGATTGGCCCCTGCTCCGGCACGATCGAACTCGGTGGCGTGGATGTGGGCGACCAGCGGCTTCCCCGACACTTTCCGGGCCGCGATGCCGGCCGCGAAGGTGATCCAGTCGTGGGTGTCGATCACGTCATGCGCCTCCCGTGACGCGATCTCCCCGCCCAGGCCGGCGTAGCGCTCCACCTCCTGAAACAGATCGGCACCGTACACCGCCGAAGATCCGCGCGCCTTGCCCCGGATGGTGGAGAAGACTTCCTGGTACTCCGTCGCCCCACCATACGCCGTCATGGGAGAGGCGATCCGGTGAACCACGAGCTGGTCCTGGGACGGCCCGTCAGCGCTTACCAGCTTGAGCTGAGGGAGCGGTGAGTCCTCGGCTGGGAACGGCACTACCAGGGTCACGTCGGTTCGATTGCGCAGCAGGCCCTTCACCAGGCCAACAGTGGCGGTGGCGAGTCCGCCCGCCTGGAAGGGCGGGAACTCCCAGCCAAACATCAGGACTCTCATCGCGGGGCCCTGGCAGCAAGCTGTGCGAGGCGCTGATCCTGGTTGATCGGAAACGAAGCCGACGCTGTGCGGATACTCGCCTCCCACCGCGCCATAATCCGGAGCACCCGTTCCCGCTGCTCACCGAAGCGGGCCGGGATCGCCGTGGCTGATCCCGATGGCATGGGCGTCTGCTGCATGGTCTCTCCCTCTGCGCGGCGGGCGACAGGCCCGGTGTGGGTGCCGTGATGTGTTCGCTCAGAGGCCTAAAGCGGGTGCGGCGGGAAAGAGTTCCCACGCTGCCGAGGGAACCGATGGCGCGGTCCGGTCGTTCCATTGCTGTCCATACCACGGAAACCTCCATGCTCCTCTCCCTCGGCTCGGTCCGCGGCAACTGTCGATTCCTGCATCAGGGGCTGGAACTGCTGGACCGGCTACCGGCAGAGGTCTACCGCAACACCTCTCGTCCCGGGTGGGCACCGGTGGGGAGCCAGTTCCGCCATGTCCTCGACCATTATCGTGGGTTTCTGCTGGGACGGAGCAGCGGGTGTATCGACTACGATGCGCGCCCCCGCGACCGGCGGATCGAGACCGATCCGGCCGAGGCTGCCGGTGTCATGGCTTCCATCCTGGAAAGCCTCGAGCAAATCCAGGTACATGAGGCCGACCATCAAGTGACGATCAAAATGGACAGTGGGGGAGATTCCGGGGTGCCTGACTGGAGCGCATCCACGATCGGTCGGGAATTGCAATTCCTCTCGAGCCACACGGTTCACCACTACGCGCTCATCAAGGTGCTCCTTGAGGACGCCGGCGTCGGCACCTCGGCGGACTTCGGCGTGGCACCATCATCGCTGGCCCATGAGCGCGGCGTGCTGGAGGCACACAGATGAAAATCGCGGTCTTCGGCGGCACCGGACGAGTGGGGCTTCGGCTCATCGAGTACGCCACGGCGGCCGGGCATGAAGTCCGCGCGTTGGTGCGGGACTCGGCCAAACTGCCGGCCAACATCCCCGGGCTCAGCGCGTTGCAAGGCGACGTCACGGATGCGGCTGCGGTGGAATCGGCAATAGCGGGAGCCGACGCGGTGCTGAGCGCGCTGGGGGGTGCCGGTCTCGCCAACCCCGGGACCATCCTGTCCGATGGCATGCGAAACATTGTGGCGGGGATGCAGCGCCTTGGCGTCCGACGGGTGCTGGCCGTCGCCGGTTCCGGCGTGCTGGACGATCCTCGCGGAGGATTGCGGGGTGAGGCTGCCGACTTCCCGCCGGTGTATGCCGCCATCACCCGCGAACACCGCGGGACCTGGGATGCGCTCAAAGCGAGCCAGCTCGACTGGACGCTGGTGTGCTGCCCCGATCTGGTAGGCGGTGAGCGCACCGGCCGCTACCGTCGCGAAACCGATCGGCTCCCCGAGGGCGCGGCCTCGATTTCCGTGGAAGACGTCGCGGACTTCATGCTCAGCGACATGGGGAGGCTGGAGTACGTGCGACGGCGGGTGGGCCTCGGATACTGAGCCGGGCGCCGCCGGCCTTTGTCGGCTGTTCCACCCGGTGTCAGGCGGGCATCGCGTGCGCAGCCGGGATCTGGAGACCCTTCGTCCTTCGGGTTGGCGGTTCTGTCAGGCCGCCCGGGCACCACGTCCACCAGTTCCGCTGCATCGCCGCCTGTGCCCTCTTCGTCTATTCCGATGCGGCACTGGACATTCACTACGTCGATCGGGAGGGGCAGGAACTATCGCCCGAGGCGGCCCTCATGGCCGTCAAGGAGAAAACGAGTGCGGTTCCGCGCCAGGGCGCGGGCGGCGTCCCGCACCGCTGCTGCGGGAATCGAGACGTGCCCGGCGGGGACTCGAAGGAGACTCGACCCGGGCTGGGGCCAGTATTGCGGCATACCAATAATCGTGACACACTTGCTCCCCTATGCCGATTGACTCCCGGCGCCCCTTGCCGACCCAACGCAGGGAGTCAATCCCGAGTACTGCCATGGTCCCCTCACCACCCTCCATCACCAGGCCGCACCCATGACCTTAACCCGATCGCTGCCCATCGCGGCGCTCACCCTGTTATTCGGTACGACCGCCGTGAGCGCCCAGCAGAAAAGCCTCCCCGAGCAGATCGCCGACGTCATCGTGCAGCTCAACGGCGGCATCCACACCGGCTTCCGCTTCATGCACGCCAAGGGACTGGTGGTGACCGGAACCTTTACCGCTGCGCCAAGCGCGCGGTCGATCAGCAAGGCGGCACACCTGGCCGGCGCGCCGGTGCCGGTCACGGTCCGGTTCTCCGACGGCACCGGCAATCCGATGATCCCCGATGTGGACACCCATGGGGCGCCGCGCGGGATGGCGATCCGGTTTGGCCTGCCTGGCGGCGCCTATACCGACATCGTGGCGGTGTCCCACAATGGATTTGTCGTGGGCACGGGCGAGGACTTCCTGGCCTTCCTGACAGCGGTGTCGAAGACGACGCCGAAGAGCCCTCATCCCAACCCGGTCGAACAATTCCTCGGCAGCCATCCCCGGGCACTCAAGTTCCTTCAGGATGTGCAGCCACTGCCGACCAGCTTCGCGACGCTGGCCTATTTCGGGAACAACGCCTTCGTGTTCGTGGATAGCGCGGGGACCAGGCGCGCGGGTCGCTACCAGATCCTCCCTGCGGCGGGGATCACCACGCTCGATTCCGCCGCGGCCGCCAAGGCAGGGCCTGACTACCTCTTCGAAGACCTGCGGCGGCGCCTGACCAGAGGACCGGTCCAGTTCCGCCTGGTGGCGCAGATGGCCAATCCTGGTGATCAGACCGTTGACGGCTCAGTGGTCTGGCCCGCAGACCGCAAGCTGGTGGAGCTCGGCACCCTCAGTCTCACGACTGTGGCACCCGACAATGACGCGCTACAGCGGGACCTCGCCTTCAGCCCGATCATCCTGACCAGCGGCATCCAGCTCTCCGACGATCCGCTGCCGATTCTCCGCGCCTCGGTCTACGCCCTGTCGGTGGCGCACCGGCACTAGTCACGCAACGTTTCGATTCACCCCTGACGGAGTAGAATTTCCATGGCCACCACGACCGGGCAGCGCGCAAGTACAGTCATCACATCGGACGGTACCGAGATCTACTACAAGGATTGGGGTAGCGGCCAGCCGATTGTCTTCTCGCATGGGTGGCCGCTTTCGGCCGACGAGTGGGACGCGCAAATGCTGTTCTTCCTCAATCACGGCTATCGCGTCATTGCACATGACCGGCGCGGCCACGGACGCTCCAGCCAGCCCGGCGCGGGCCACGACATGGATCACTACGCCGACGACCTGGCGGCGCTCACTGCGCACCTCAACCTGAAGGAAGCCATCCACGTCGGCCACTCGACCGGCGGGGGTGAGGTGACGCACTACATCGCACGCCACGGCGAAAGTCGTGTCGCCAAGGCGGTCCTCATCAGCGCGGTGCCGCCGCTGATGCTGCAGACGCCGGCGAATCCTGGCGGTCTGCCGAAGGCGGTCTTCGACGGCTTTCAGGCGGCACTCGCCGCCAACCGGTCGCAATTCTATCTCGATGTGGCAAGCGGACCGTTCTACGGGTACAACCGGCCCGGCGCCAAACCATCCCAGGGCTCAATCTGGAATTGGTGGCGCCAGGGCATGATGGGAGGTGCCAAGGCGCACTATGATGGCATCGTCGCCTTCTCCCAGACCGACTTCACCGAGGATCTGAAGAAGTTCACTGTGCCGACGCTGGTCATGCATAGCGAGGATGACCAGATCGTCCCCTATGCCGCCTCCGGCCCGTTGAGCGCCAAGCTGGTGCAGGGCGCGACATTGAAGACCTACAAAGGCCTGCCGCACGGCATGCCGACGGCGAATGCGGATCAGATCAACGCCGATCTCCTCGCCTTTCTCAAGGCCTGATGGAGACCGCGCGAGGGACCATACATCGGACTCAATCAGAGGAGAGCATGCCATGAGCCGGTCTCAAATGCCCGGGCGGCTGGTCGAACCGGTCGGGGACGCCGACCACGTCGCCGGGAAGCCGGACGCGCCGGTGACGCTGGTGGAATACGGGGACTACCAGTGTCCCTACTGCGGG
>JBDTTN010000140.1:0-6868 GCA_039930625.1 Gemmatimonadota bacterium
GTTCGAACATGAAGACCACGTACGGGGGGACGGTGGCGATCGCCTTGCCGCCGACGACCAGCGGCCAGTCGAGCGACATCCAGTAGGTCATGCCGAGTCCGGCGCCGACGCCGGTGAGGCCGCCAATCAGGGTGAACAGACTCACCGGGCTGTCGGTGATTCCGAGCGCGTGCTCGATCTCGTGGTTGGGCGAGGCGGAGTAGACCGTAAAGCCCTTGCGCCCCTGTGCGCGCAGCGCCTGGATCGCGTCGCAGGCCGCGTCGATGTGTTCAAAGGCGGCGAGCACGCCGGGAATGGGCCGGGCCATCAGTGGCCTCCCTTGCGGAGCCGGGGCATCGGGATCTGCTCCTTGATTTCCTGGATCGCCACGACCGGGAAGGTCCGGGCGAAGAGCAGGAACCACATGCCGAACCAGCCGAACGATCCGGCCAGAATTCCCCAGTCGGCCCAGGTGGGCCGCATCTGGCCCCAGGCGTAGGGGAGATAGTCGTTGCCGAGGCTGGAGACGATGATGACGTAGCGCTCGAACCACATCCCGATATTGATGAAGATGGAGATCACGAAGAGCGCCGTGAGGTTGACGCGCACCTTCTTGAACCAGAGCAGCTGCGAGACGAACGCGTTGCAGATGATCATCGTCCAGCCGCCCCACCACATCGGGCCGAAGGCGCGGCGCCAGAAGGTGGTCTGCTCGAACGTGTTGCCGCTGTACCACCCGATGAAATACTCCATGAAATACGCGTAGAACAGGATGGAGCCGGTCAGCAGGGTGAGCTTGGCGAGATTGTCGAAGTGGTAGTCGGTGATCATGTGCTCGAGCTTCAGCGCCTTGCGGAGCGGAATGAGCAGGGTGAACACCATGCCAACGCCGGAGTAGATCGCGCCGGCAACGAAGTAGGGCGCGAAGATCGTCCCGTGCCAGCCGGGGATGATCGACATGGCGAAGTCCCAGGACACCACCGAGTGCACCGAGAGCACCAGCGGCGTCGCGAGGGCGGCCAGGTAGAGGTACGCCCGCGAATAGTGGCGCCACTGCTGGTCGGTGCCCTTCCACCCCATCGAAAAGAAGCCGTACACCTTGGCGCGCCAGCCATGCATCATGTCGCGCGCCGCGGCGATGTCAGGCACCAGCCCCACGCAGAGGAAGGTGGTAGATACCGTCAGGTAGGTCGAGATCGCGAAGACGTCCCAGACCAGCGGCGACTTGAAGTTGGGCCAGAGGAAACGCTGGTTCGGATAGGGCAGCAGCCAGTAGAAGAACCACTGGCGACCGATGTGGATGATCGGGAAGAGCCCTGCCGTCATGACCGCGAAAACCGTCATCGCCTCGGTGGCGCGGTAGACCGCGGTACGCCAGGGCGAGCGGAAGAGAAAGAGGATCGCGGAGATCAGGGTGCCGGCGTGGCCGATACCGACCCAGAACACGAAGGTGGTGATATAGACGGACCAGAAGACCGGCGGATTGTACCCCGCGAGTCCCAGCCCGTCCTTGAGCAGCATGACAAAGGTCCCTGCCCCGACCAGGAAGAGCCCCACTGCTCCGGCAAGCAGGAGCATGTAGCCCTTCCCCGCCGTCCCGAGAGTGTTGACCACATCCCGGGTGACCTCGTGGTGGGTCTGGGTCGGAGCCGAGGGATCGTGCTCGTGTACGATGGCGGCCATCGGTTATGCCTCCGTCCGGTGCAGGACCTTGGCGAGATAGGTCACGGCCGGACGTACGTTCAGGTCCTCGAGGACGTGGTACCCGCGGTGATCGCCGCCGAGCCGGAAGACCCGGGATTCGGGGTCCTTCATGTTGCCGAAGGTGATGGCGCCGGAGGGGCATGCCTGAGCACAGGCGGTCACCACATCCCCCTCGGCGAGAATGCGATCCTCGAGGCGCGCCTGGTTCTGCGCGCCGCGGATGCGCTGCACGCAGAAGGTGCACTTCTCCATTACGCCGCGGGCGCGCACCGTCACATCGGGGTTGAGCTGCAGGTTGAGCGGCTCGGGGAAGGCCAGCTTGTTGTACGCATACCAGTTGAAGTAGCGCACCTTGTAGGGACAGTTGTTGCCGCAGTACCGGGTGCCGACACAGCGGTTGTAGACCTGGCCATTGAGGCCGTCCGGCGTGTGGTAGGCGGCATAGACCGGACAGACCGGCTCACAAGGGGCAGCATCGCAATGCTGACAGAGCATCGGGAGGAAGCGGGCCTCGAGCGGCTCGCCGTCCTCGCCGCCTTCCCAGTAGCGCTCGATCCGCATCCAGGTCATCTCCCGCCCTCGGAGGATCTGGTCCTCGCCGACGAAGGGGATGTTGTTCTCCGCGTAACAGGCGGTGACGCAGGAGGAGCAGCCGGTGCAGCGGGCGAGGTCGATGACCATGCCCCACATCGGCTGCTCGCCGACGTAGCCGCCGTGCTTCCGCTTCTCGAGCACCGAGGCCCGGAATCCACCGATCGCCTCGACCTCGCGCTCGGTGTTGATCTCGTGTTCCTCGTGGCCCTCCGCCCTGGCCGCGAGCGCCGGTGTCATCCCCTGCTTCGCCTGGGCGAAGGTCATCGCGTCCGCGATGCCGCGCCCGAGCTGCCGGGTGGTGCCTTCGGTCTTGGCGACCTTCTTGAACTCCCGGGTCTTGATCGCGGTAACCCGGGTGGAGAGGTAGGGGAGGAAGCCCTTGCCGTTCTTGCCGTCCAGCAGGTCGAGCACATTCACGCCGCGACCGGTGGCGAACTCGCCGAACGAGGTGTGCCCAAGGCCGAGCGGGACGGCGAGCACATCGGGATGAATGCCGGGATAGATGTAGACTGGCGCCGAGATCGTGCCGTGGGGCGAGGTGAGCTGCAGGATCTCTCCCTCCTGCACATCGAGACGCCTGGCGGTATCCGGATTCACTTCGATCCAGCTGTGCCAGGTGATCTTGGTGACCGGATCGGAGAGTTCGAGCAGCCAGGGTCGGTTGGCGAATCGGCCGTCGCCCATCACTGACGTGGTCGGCAGGAGGTAGAACGCCTCGTTGCCTGATTCCCCATCGAAGCTCGGTGCGGTGTATCCGATCGACGAGGCACCCGCCGCCAGCTTGACAGGCGTCGCGGGGACCTCGGCATAGAGGCCGCCGTGCTGCAGCGCGGAGCGCCAGGCCTCGTCGGTGCCGACCACCTTGAGCCACTGCGCCTTGAGCTGCGCTTCCCAGGTCTGCGCGTTGAACTGTGCGAGGGTGCCGCCGGCCTTCTGCGACACCTTGAGCAGCAGGTCTCCGGTCGCCATCGTCTTGAAGACCGGCTCCATCACCGGCTGCATCAGCCCCGTAACACCCTTGCGTGAGCGGGCATCGTCCCAGCGCTCGAGCGGATGGTGATTGGGGAGCAGGAGGTCGCAGAGCTGGGCAGTCTCGTCGAGAAAGAGCGAGGTGGAAACCTTGAAGGCGGCCTTCTTGAACTTGGCCTCGAAGCCGGCGGCTTTCGGAAGGCCATAGGCCGGGTTGGCCTCGTGGACAATTGCCACCTGGGCGCCGCCCTGATCGATCAGATCGAGCAGAGCCAGCGTCGCCCCGTATCCGTCGCCGCTGTCGAGATCGACTCCGAACTTCACCGTCTGCCCGACATTGCCGGCGATGTAGTTGAGCAGGTTCACCGCGGCGCACACCTCGATGGCGCCGCGGTGCTGGGCGGAGATCCCGCCCGCAACGGCGAGACTCGGGTCCGCCGACGCGAATTCCCGGGCGATCCGCCGGATCACCTCGGCGCTCACCCCGCTCTCCTGCTGCGCCTTTTCCACCGTGTAGCCGGCCAGCATGCCCCGGAGCCCGTTGGCATCGGCGGGGTTCTTGTTGCGCTCGGTGAGGAGCAGGTTGGCAATGGCGAGGACGATCGCCGCTTCACTGCCGGGCTTGATCGGCACCCACTCGTCGGCATTCATCCCGGTCAGCGACATCCGTGGCGAGAACATCACATGCTTCGCCATCTGCCCCTCGGCGTAGCCGTGCGAGGCGGCGAAGCCGCGCTGCTGCTCGACCGGAGAGATCCAGCCGTCGAGGAAGTCGGCACCGAAGGAGAGAATGAACTTCGCCCGGGCGAAGTCGTAGGCGGGAAGCTCTGCCGAACCGAAGGTCAACAGGTTCGCGGCGCGAATCGGTTCGTAGCTGAACGGCTGGTACCGCGCGATCCTGCCACCCTGGGCCTGGGTCCAGGCGGCGAGGAAATCGGAGAAGCTGCCGCGACCGGCCCCACTCAGCACCGCCAGTTTGCCACTCGCTCCCTGGAGCTTCTGGGTCAGCGTGGCAACGGCCTCGTCCCAGGTGATGTCCTTGAAGCTCCCATCCGCCTGACGGGCCATCGGCCCGCGGATGCGGCCCGGATTGTAGAGCCCCTGGAGCGCCGACTGGCCCTGCGCGCACAGCTTCCCGGCGTTGACAGGGTGATCGGGATTACCCTCGAGCTTGATGGCGCGCCCCTCGCGGGTCTTCACGTGGAGTCCGCAGCCGGCGGCGCACTCAGTGCAGGTGCTCGCATACCAGGTCGGAATGCCGGGGACCTGATCCTCGGACTGTACCAGGTAAGGCACCAGCTTCTCGATCTTGTCGGTCGAGCAGCCGGAAACGACCGCAGCTCCCGCCCCCGTCACGCCCAGGACGGAGAGGAAGCGCCTGCGATCCATACCTTCGGACTTTGTTTCGTCGGACATTGTGGAGCCTTTAGGGGCCTTTGGCCGTTAGCCGTTAGCCGTTAGCCGTTAGCCGTTGGCCGTTGGCTGGTAGCCGTTAGCAATTCAACGCTAGTCCTGCCGATTCTCAGCAATCGTAACCCAATACCGTTCAACCAACGGCCAATGGCCAACGGCTCAATAGTGACAGGCGGTACAATCCCGATTGATCTTCCGCTCGACATGGCAGGTGATGCAGAAGCCCATATTGTTGATGTTGTTCACCTTGAAGACCTGCGGCATCCGGGCGACGTCGCCGTGGCATGTCTGACAGGCATTCGGGCCGAGCGCCTTGATGTGGCGGGCATGCGGAAAGTGCACGTGCCTGGCGAGGGTATGGACCCGCACCCACTCGATGGGCGCCTTGTTGTTCCAGGAATCGCGGACCTTCCTGATTTCGACTTTGTGGGAGGAGTCGGTGCCGCCGATGATCAGGTGGCAACCCATGCAGCTCTGCATGCTCGGGATCCCCGGCTCACTCGAGACCGACACCGAGTAGTGGCAGTACTGGCAGGGGATCTTGCTGTTGCCGGCGTGGATGTCGTGGCGGAAGAAGACCGGCTGACGCGGGCCCTTGAGGTTGGCGGTGTCCCCTTTGGCGAGGACCCAGGCGGCGAGGGTATCCGCCTTGGCCGGCGCGACCTGCTGCGCTGTCGAGGAGCGCTGGACCGCGGCGGTCGCGCCGAGCGCCAGCAAGAGGGACCCTGCACCGAAGAGTGCCAGCTTTCGCATGATTTCTCACGGCCGTGGGGGATGCAGCCCACGGGAGGATCGGGGTTCCGCCCGGTGATGAAGTCAGTCAGGAGTCGGCAAATCGTTGCAGGGGCGCCGATTGCCGCGACAAGTATAGTCAGTGACCTGCGACGCGCCAAACATGGAACAGCACAAGAATCGGGGGCAGGTTGCCCCCCATTTCCGCGTCAGCTGGCGAGCGAACGCCGCCCCTGAGGACCGGGAGTCTCGGCGATCAACCACTCGAGCTTCCGGCGCACAAAGCTGAGAAAGGCGTCAGCCGCCTTCTGGTCACCCACATCGAGCGCGCACCAGCGCACCGGCCCGGTGCGCTGCGCGCTCCGGATGGACGCGGCGATCGCTGCGGGTAGCCGGGGGACGGCCAGCGCCTTGGGCTCTTCGGTGTCGGCTATAGTGAAAGTGATCGCCGGGCCACTCTGCATGACGTGCAGCCAGCAGAGCTTGCGGTGCCCCACGGCGTACTCCCAGCACCAGTGCCAGGAGTTCCCCATGTACTTCACGTGCTCGGCAACACCCGGAAGCTTCTGCAGCCCTTCCCGGAGCCGGCGAAAGCGCGCCGCGGCGGGGGCAGGCAGATCCTTATAAGGGGCCGACGGCTTCGGTTCCTGGCGGGAGTTGGGGTACAGATTCGTGGCCCAGTATGCAGCAGATCGCCCCACAGATCAGGCTCCCGGGAAGTATGGCAAAGGATGGACGGCGGAAACTAACCAGGGGCGTCCGGTTCTTCCAGCGTATCCCCGGGAGGCGGGGTCCCCGGCCCCTGGGCCTCCGGCGGGAGGCGCAGCCCATTCCGTTCGAGGAACCGGACCACTTCGATCCCCATGGCCCGGACCAGCGAGGCCTCGCGCCCATCCAGCTCGGCGCGGAAGAGCACCTCCCGCCAGGAGCGCATCACGTGGGCGCTCTGCCGAGTCTTGAAGAACTCGATCGCCCAGAGGGCCCGGCTCCAGTCCGCGAAGACCCGTTCCATCAATTGCATCGAGGCCGGCTCGGCCGGCTTCCGCGGCGGCTTGATCGGCCGACGTTCGCCACCGCGCGCGAGCCAGGTCTCGTAGCACATGATGGCGACGGCCTGGGCCAGGTTCAGCGACTTGTACTCGGGATTGGTTGGGATGGTGACCAGCGCGGTGCAGCGATCGAGTTCGTCGTTGGAGAGACCCTTGTCCTCCCGGCCTGCCACGAAGGCGACCGGCCCCGCATCGGCGTGGGCGATCAACTCGGCCGCCGCCGCACCCGGACGGTACACCGTGCGCTTGGCGGTCCGCTCCCGCGCGGTAAGCGCGAGGGTCCAGGTGCAATCGGCGATGGCCTCTTCGAGGGTGTCGTGGATGGTGATCTTCTCGATGAGGTCACCGGTGTTATGCGCGATTCCCTCGATGCGCCAGGCGTCGAAGACTTCGGGCGCCACCAGCCGAACCTGCGACAGCCCAAAATT
>JBDTTN010000141.1:0-6864 GCA_039930625.1 Gemmatimonadota bacterium
TGGCCATGACCGAACGCTGGCTGGCCGCCACGTTCAACCGGCCGGCGCATACGATCATCGACCACCGCACCTACGTCATCGCGAGTGATGGAGACCTGATGGAGGGGGTGGCCTCTGAGGCGGCCTCGCTGGCGGGCGTCCTCCACCTCGGCCGGCTGATCGTGCTCTACGATTCGAACCGCATCACCCTCTCCGCGACAACCAACCTCACCTTTCAGGAGGATGTCGGGGCGCGCTTCGCCGCCTGCGGGTGGCAGGTGCAGCAGGTGGATGGCGACGACATCGACGCGATCGACGCAGCCCTCGGTGCGGCTCGCACGGATGAGGACCGACCCTCGCTGATCATCGCGCGCACCCACATCGGAAACGGCAGTCCTCACAAGCACGACACCTTCCAGGCCCACGGCGAGCCGCTGGGCACGGAGGAGGCACGCCTGACAAAGCGTGGCTACGGCTGGCCGGAGGATTCAACCTTCTACGTCCCGGAAACGGCCCAGCGGGAGTTCGACAAGGTCGGCGAACGGGGCGCCACATTGCGCCGGGAGTGGCAACAGGCGTTGGCCCGCTGCCGGAGTGCGTATCCGGACCTCGCCGAGAATCTGGCCAGCGGGATGGCGGGGCAGCTTCCATCCCGGTGGGAAGCGCAGTTACCCCTCTACAGCACCGAAGCCGGGGATGTGGCCACCCGAGAGGCGGGCGGCCAGGTACTGCAGGCATTGGCCGACTCCATACCAAACCTGATCGGCGGATCTGCCGATCTCGATCCCTCGACCCGGACGATGCTCAAGGGAAAGGGGGACTTCCAGTCTCCGGCTGTCCCGGAGGGGGGGCAGACGCCGCCCACCCAGGGCGCGGCGGGCGGGGTGTGGGGGTACGCGGGACGAAACATCCACTTCGGCATCCGCGAGCACGCCATGACCACCATCCTCACAGGCATGGCGCATCACGGTGGGGTGATTCCCTTCGGCGCCACGTTCCTCACCTTCTCGGATTACATGCGGCCGGGCATCCGGCTCGCCGCGCTGAGTGGGGCCCGGGTGATCTACGTGTGGACCCACGACAGCATCGCGCTCGGCGAGGACGGTCCGACGCATCAGCCGGTCGAGCAGCTTGCCAGCCTGCGGGCGATGCCGAACCTGCTGTTGCTGCGGCCGGCGGACGCGAACGAAACGGTCGAGGCGTGGCGAGTGGCGATGCGGCACACGAGCGGGCCGGTCGGCCTGGTACTTACCCGCCAGAAGGTCCCGGTGCTCGACCGGTCGACGCTCGCACCGGCCGCCGGCACCGCGTTTGGTGCGTACGTGCTGATCGAGGCGGGGGAAGGGGCACGGCTCGAGCTGATCCTGATCGCGACGGGTTCCGAAGTGTCGCTCGCCCTGGATGCGCATCGGCGGCTGGTCGGCGAAGGCGTCCGGTGCCGAGTCGTCTCCATGCCATCGTGGGGACTGTTCGAGGCCCAATCCATGGAGTACCGCGAAGCCGTACTTCCTGTCGCAGTGCAGGCCAGGGTCAGCGTAGAGGCCGGCTCGCCCTTTGGATGGGAGCGCTATGTCGGACGGGACGGAGCCATCATCGGCGTGAACGGCTTCGGAACATCGGCACCGGGGCCGGCGGTGATGGCGCATTTCGGATTCACTGTGGAGCACATTGTGGCGACGGCGCGGGCGGTCCTCGCCCGGCAGGATCACTGAACCGGTCACCCCGGCTGGAAGGGGCGGCCAGAGGAGGGCAGGGATGCAGCTCGGAATGCTCGGACTCGGCCGCATGGGCGCCAACATGGTGCGTCGCCTGACACGCGGCGGCCACGAATGTGTCGTGTACGATGTATTGCCGGCGTCGGTGCGTGCGCTGGCCGCCGAGGGGGCCAGCGGAGCCGAATCGCTGAAGGACCTGGCGGCCAGGCTCGCCAAACCCCGCGCTGTCTGGCTGATGGTGCCTGCCGCGGCGGTCGATGCCACTCTCGATGGGCTGTTGCCCGTGCTCGAGACCGGAGACATTGTAATCGACGGCGGCAATTCGTACTACCGCGACGATATCACACGCGGCAGGCGCCTCGCTGAGCGGGGCCTGCACTATGTCGACTGCGGTACCAGCGGCGGAGTCTTTGGCCTCGATCGAGGGTACTGCCTCATGATCGGTGGGGAAGTGGACGTCGTTCGCCGGCTCGATCCGATTTTCGCGACCCTTGCGCCTGGCCCGGGATCGCTGGCTGTGACCCCGGGCCGCGAACAGCGAGGGGGCACAGCAGGACAGGGCTATCTCCACTGCGGGCCGAACGGCGCGGGGCATTTCGTGAAGATGGTGCACAACGGTATCGAATACGGGATGATGGCGGCCTACGCCGAGGGACTGAACATTCTCAAGCATGCCGGGGTGGGAAAGGCCGTCGGCGTGGCCGACGCGGAGACCACGCCGCTCCGCGATCCGTCGGCCTTCCAGTACGATTTCGACCTCGCAGACATCACCGAGGTATGGCGCCGAGGCAGCGTGATCGCTTCGTGGCTGCTGGATCTCACCGCCGCCGCGCTGGCGGCCGATCCGGCGCTCGATCGCTTCTCCGGCCGGGTGTCGGACTCCGGGGAAGGGCGGTGGACGCTCGAAGCGGCGATCGATGAAGGGGTCCCGGCCAACGTGCTCGCGGCGGCGCTGTTCGGGCGATTCGCCTCCCGTGGTGCGGCCGACTTCGAGAACCGGGTACTTTCGGCGATGCGCTTCGAGTTCGGAGGCCATGTGGAGAAGGGCCCCGGCACATGAGTGCCGCTCGAGCCGACGCCCTGGTGTTCTTCGGCGCCACCGGAGATCTCGCCTTCAAGAAGATCTTTCCCGCGCTGTACGCCATGGCGCGGCGGGATCAGCTCGACATGCCCGTCATCGGCGTCGCCCGCTCGGGCTGGACCCTCGAACAGTTCCGTGCCCACGCGCGCCAAAGCGTGGAGCAGCACGGCGCCGTGGACGACGCGGCCTTCGACCGGCTAGCCTCCCGGCTGCGATATGTCGATGGCGACTATACCGTACCCGCCACCTACACCGCACTGCGCGGGGCGCTCGGAGCGGCGGAACGCCCGGTGCACTATCTCGCGATTCCTCCGGCGATGTTCGCGGACGTGGCCCACGGGCTGGGCAACTCCGGCTGCGCCCTGAACGCCCGCGTCGTCGTCGAAAAGCCGTTCGGCCGCGACCTCCCGAGTGCCCGGGCACTCAACGCGACACTGCACCAGGTGTTTGCCGAGTCGGACATTTTTCGAATCGACCACTACCTCGGCAAGGAGTCGGTGCAGAATCTCCTGCTCTTCCGCTTCGCCAACACCTTTCTCGAGCCGGTATGGAACCGGAACTATGTCGAGAGTGTGCAGGTCACCATGGCGGAGAAGTTCGGGGTCGAGGGGCGGGGCCGCTTCTACGAAGAGGCCGGGGCCATTCGCGATGTGGTACAGAACCATCTGCTGCAGGTGGTGGGCTTTCTCGCGATGGACGCCCCGGACCTGGTCTACGGCGAAGGCATCCGCGATGAGCAGGTGCAGGTATTCCGGCAGGTCCGTCCACTGACGGCGGCGGATATCGTCCGGGGACAGTTTCGCGGGTACCGGGCGGAGGAGAACGTGGCGCCGGACTCGACGGTGGAGACCTTTGCGGCGTTGCGCCTGTACATCGACTCCTGGCGCTGGGAAGGCGTACCCTTCCTCATTCGGGCGGGGAAGTCGCTTGCGGTGACCGCGACGGAGGTGATCGTCTCCTTCAGACGCCCCCCGGTGATGATCCTGGCCCACGGCGCGACCAATTACGTCCGCTTCCGCCTGGGTCCGGAGATGGAGATCGGCATTGGTGCACGAGTCAAGGTGCCGGGCGAGAAGCTGATCTCGGAACCCACGGAGCTGCACGTCACCCACAATCCCGCCGGGGACGAGATGAGCCCCTACGAACGTCTGCTGGGCGATGCGATGGACGGCGATGCGATGCTCTTCGCCCGCGAAGACGGGGTGGAAGCGGCATGGGCCGTCGTCCAGGGCATACTGGGGGACGTCGTGCCCGCCGATGAGTACGAGCCGGGAAGCTGGGGACCACTCGCCGCGATGCGACTCGCGGATGACATCGGTGGCTGGCATGACCCCGCCGCATGAGTTGCTCGTGAAGGGCGGAACCGGTTTGAGCTCTGCAGAATTTCGGATGCTGGACGGGATTCAGCGTGGCGCCTTTAGCTACTTTCTGGACGAGACGAATCCGGCCAACGGACTGGTGCTGGACAAGACGGCTTCGGATTGGCCCGCAAGCATCGCCGCGACTGGGCTGGCGCTCACCGCGTACCCGGTCGGCGTTGAACGGGGGCATGTAAGCCGCACGCTGGCTGCCCAGCGAACCCTCACGACGCTGCGATTCTTCTGGCGGAGCCGGCAAGGGCCCGAGGCCCACGCGACCGGATACAAGGGCTTCTACTATCACTTCCTCGACATGCAGACCGGGGCCCGCGCCTGGCAATGCGAGTTGTCGACCGTCGATTCGGCGCTGCTTCTGGGCGGGATGCTGACGGCCGCCGCCTATTTCGATACCGATGCGCCAGCCGAACGCGAGATTCGAGAATTAGCCGAGGCACTGTACGCCCGGGTCGATTGGCAGTGGGCCCTGAATGGCGGCCTGACCGTGAGCCACGGCTGGAAGCCGGAGAGCGGATTCCTGCCCTATCGGTGGGAAGGCTATGATGAGGCCATGTTGCTCTATCTGCTCGGACTCGGCTCGCCCACCCACCCGCTGCCTCCCGAGAGCTACCGGGCCTGGCTGTCGACCTACGAATGGAAGTCTGTCTACGGCACGGAATTCCTGTATGCCGGGCCGCTCTTCACCCATCAACTGTCCCATGTCTGGGTCGATTTCCGCGGCATCCAGGATGAGTTCATGCGCGGCCACGGCATCGACTATTTCGAGAACAGCCGTCGCGCCACCTGCATTCAGCAGCAGCACGGCATCCGCAATCCCGGCGGGTTTGCGCACTACGGAGAATATTGCTGGGGCATTACCGCGAGCGATGGACCGGGCGAGATCACCCTCGAGATCGATGGGATCGAACGGCAGTTCTTCGACTACCTCGCGCGGGGGGTGCCCTACGGCCCCGACGACGGCACGATCGCGCCCTGGGCGGTGGTCGCGTCACTGCCGTTCGCGCCGGAGATCGTGCTGCCTACCATCACGGACTTCACCCGCTACCGCCGCGCCGGTGATCATCGGTACGGATTCAAGGCCACCTTCAATCCGACGTTTCCCGATCCAGCCGGCCTCCCGAACGGGTGGGTGTCGCCTTGGCACATCGGGATCAACGAAGGCCCGATCGTCACCATGATCGAGAACTACAACTCGGGCCTGATCTGGCGGCTGATGCGCGGATGCCGGCACCTCGTTGCCGGACTGCGGGCGGCCGGGTTCAGCGGCGGGTGGCTGGCTGCTGCGGGCCTGCAGGAATGAGCATCCTTCCACAGGGGATGAGCGGGGACCGCGGCCGGTGGTGAACGCAGCATGAGCCAACCGGAGTATCTACCCGGAGCCACCGAAGATCCGAGCGTCCAGGCCGCGGCCAGGAAGGCGCTCGAACTCATCACCGACGGGGCGCGTATCGGTCTCGGCTCCGGCCGGGCGGTCTCCGCCTTCATCGCGATGCTTGGGGCGCGATGCAGCGAGGGAATGCGAGTCAGCGGTGTGGCGACGTCGCGTGCCACGGAACGTCAGGCGCGGCAGTCCGGCATCCCACTGGTGGCATTGGAGGCAGGGGGCCCGCTTGATATAACGATCGACGGCGCCGATGAAGTGGCACCCAGTCTCGATCTCATCAAAGGCTGGGGCGGCGCTCTGGTGCGGGAGCGCATCGTGGCCGCGGCGTCGCGGCGACAGGTGATCATCATCGGGGCGGACAAGCTGGTCAGTCGACTGGGTGAGCGTGGCCGGTTGCCGCTGGAGGTGATCCCGTTCGCGAAGAACCTGGTGATCGACGCAGTGCAAGCACTCGGCCTGCATCCCACTCTTCGGCTCGACGATACCTTGCAGCCTTTGATATCGGAGAACGGAAATCTCACCCTGGACTGCGCACCCGCGGAGCCGATCCGTGATGAATCGGCTGCGCGCGAGCTGGAACGAGCCCTGCTCGGCATCGTGGGTGTGGTAGACACGGGGCTCTTTCTCGGAACGGCGGAACGGGTTCTAGTCGGCTATCCCGATGGGCGGGTCGACTCTCGCGTGCGCACGCAGGGCTGAGGCGCAGGCAGATGAAGATCGCTCTCGAGATTCTGCCGTCAGCTGCCCTCGCCGCCGAGGCCGCGGCTCGCCGATTCACGCTGGCCGCCACGGCGGCGATCGCGGCGCGCGGCATGTTCGTGGTGGCGCTTTCGGGCGGATCGACCCCGCGGGCCATGTACGAGCGGCTGGTCGCGGGGGCCCGGGCTTCTGGTCTCGATTGGTCGCGGGTCCAGGTGCTCTGGGGAGACGAGCGCTGTGTTCCGCCCGAGCATGAGGCGAGCAACTACCGGATGACGCGGGAGGCGCTGCTGGACCATGTGCCGGTCTCCGCGGCGAACGTGCACCGGATCCGCGGCGAGACCGATCCCGCCGAGGCGGCGGCCGGGTACGAGAGGATAGTTCGGGAGGTGCTCGGCACCGCGATGGGCCCGCCGAGCGACGCTCTGGGGAGGCGCCTCGACCTCGTCCTCCTGGGTCTGGGGGAAGACGGCCACACCGCATCGCTCTTTCCGGGGAGCGCGGCGGCACACGACACTGTTTCCTGGGTGCGGGCCGCCCAGGCGCCCGACGTCCCGAGGTGGCGGGTGACACTCACGCCGGTCGTTATCAATGCGGCGGCCGAGGTCGTCTTCATGGTCTCGGGCAGCG
>JBDTTN010000142.1:0-6852 GCA_039930625.1 Gemmatimonadota bacterium
TGATCCGGCGGGTGAAGCTGTGGATCGCGAGGTCGGGCCGCTGCCGCGGGCCGTACACGGTGAAGAACCGGAGCGACGCCACCCGGAGTCCGTAGTGCGGCGCGAGCGCTTCCAGCACCAGCTCGCCGGCGCGCTTGGTAGCGGCATAGGGCGAGATCGGATGCACCGCCGCCGCATCCTCCCGGAACGGCGGAGTCGTATCATCGCCGTACACCGACGATGAGGACCCGAAGACGATGCGAGTCACCCCGGCACGGTGCGCAGCGTCGATCACCGACTGAGTGCCGGTGAGATTGGCGCGGACATAGCCCGCCGGATCCTGCAGTGAAGGCCGCACACCCGCCTTGGCCGCCAGGTGCACGATGACAGTATCGGCGGTGAGCAGACGCGCCAGCGCGTCGGTATCGAGAATGTCCGCCTCACTGAAGCTGAAACCGGCGTGACCGCGCGGGCCCTGCAGGTTGCGCTCCTTGATCGGCCGGGCGTAGAAGGCGTCGAAGTTGTCGACGCCGACAACCTCATCGCCCCGGCACAGCAGCCGCTCCGCGAGATGCGAGCCGATGAACCCCGCCGCCCCCGTCAGCAGGATGCGGCTCATCGACTCAGCACGCCCGAGAAGTAGGCAATCGTCTGCTTCAGCCCGTCTTCGAGCGAGACCTTCGGCTCCCAGCCGAGGAGGGTCCGCGCCTTGGTGATGTCCGGCTTGCGGACTTTCGGGTCGTCGGTGGGCAGGGGCCGACGTTCGATCAGCGACTTAGATCCGGTGAGCCGCAGCACCAGCTCGGCGAGCTGCATCACTGTGAATTCGTTGGGATTGCCGATGTTGGTCGGATCGTGCTCCTGGCTCATGAAGAGCCGGTAGATCCCATCCACCTCGTCACTGACGAAGCAGAACGAGCGGGTCTGCTGGCCTTCGCCGTAGACTGTCAGCGGTTCACCCTTGAGCGCCTGGACCACGAAGTTCGACACCACCCGTCCGTCACGAGCGCGCATCCGCGGACCGTAGGTGTTGAAGATCCGGATGATGCGGGTGTCGATGCCGTGATACCGGTGGTAGGCCATGGTGATGGCCTCGGCGAACCGTTTGGCCTCGTCGTAAACTCCGCGTGGACCGACCGGATTGACGTGGCCCCAGTAGCTCTCCGGCTGGGGATGCACCTGCGGATCGCCGTATACCTCCGACGTCGAGGCGAGGAAGAACCGCGCTCCCTTCGCCTTGGCCAGACCAAGGGCGTTGTGGGTGCCGAGCGAGCCGACCTTGAGTGTCTGGATGGGGAGTTCGAGGTAATCGATGGGACTCGCCGGCGAGGCGAAGTGGAGCACCCCGTCGAGCGAGCCGTCGATCTGGATGTAGCGACTGACGTCGTGCAGGATGAACTGAAACCGGGGATTGCCCTCGAGGTGAGCGATGTTCTCGCGAGCTCCGGTGATGAGATTGTCCATGCCGATCACTTCGTGGCCCTCGGCCAGGAAGCGGTCGGTGAGGTGCGACCCCAGAAATCCCGCCGCCCCGGTGATCAGGACTTTCATGACGCCTTCTTCCGGCCAATGCCGTGGTAGATGAAGCCCTGCGCCCGCATTCGCGCGGGATCGTACAGGTTGCGTCCGTCCACCACCAGCGGCTGCCGCAGCAGCGACTTGAGCCGCTCGAAGTCGGGATTCCGGTAGACCAGCCATTCGGTGACGATCGCCAGGGCATCGGCGCCGTTGGCGGCGGCGTAGGGCTCCGACGTGTAGACGATCCGGTCTCCGAAGACGGCGTGCGCCGTCTCAATGGCCTTGGGATCGTGCGCCTGCACCCGCGCGCCGGCCGCGAGCAACCCCTCGATCAGCGGAATCGCCGGGCTCTCCCGCATGTCGTCCGTTTCCGCCTTGAAGGCGAGACCCCACACCCCGATGGTCAGGCCGGCGAGTCCCTGCGGAAAGGCGCTGTGGAGCTTGCCGAGCAGCACCTGCTTCTGTTTCTGGTTCACGCTCTCGACCGCCTCCAGGATCTCGAAGGCGAGGCCGACATCCCGCCCGGTCCGGATCAGCGCCTTCACATCCTTCGGGAAGCAGGAACCGCCGTAGCCGGGCCCGGGAAAGAGAAACGCCTGACCGATCCGCCGGTCGGTGCCGATGCCCTTGCGCACATCGTTGACATCGGCCCCAACTCGCTCACAGAAGAGGGCGATCTGGTTCATAAACGAAATACGAGTAGCCAGCATCGCGTTGGCCGCGTACTTGGTGACTTCTGCCGATGGAATATCCATGAAGAGCAGCGGATTGCCGGTGCGGACGAACGGCCCGTACAGCTCCGTCATCGCCTCTCTGGCTTCCTCGGTGTCGATACCGATGACGATGCGGTCCGGCTTCATGAAGTCGTCGATCGCGGCGCCTTCCTTCAGGAACTCCGGATTGGAGCAGACGCTGAACGCAGCGGTGGTTTCGGAGGCAATCGCCGTGCGAACCCGCTCGGCGGTCCCGACCGGCACCGTCGACTTGGTCACTACGATCTTGTGGTTGTTCATATGGCGCCCAACGGCTTTCGCCACGGACAGCACGTGCTGCAGGTCGGCGGAGCCGTCCTCGCCCGGCGGCGTCCCGACCGCGATGAACACCACGCGCGCCCGCTCCACCGCCGCGCCAAGATCGGTGGTGAAACTCAGGCGGCCCTCCGCCTGATTGCGACGAACCATCTCTTCGAGGCCTGGCTCGTAGATCGGGATGTCGTTGGCCCGTAGTCGCTCGATCTTGCGCTCATCGATATCCACGCAGACCACATCGTTGCCGGTCTCCGAAAAACATGCCCCGGTGACCAAGCCCACATAACCACTCCCCACGACTGCAACTCTCATCCGGGCCCCTTTGCGCTCACTTGTAGAAGGCTTTGACCGCGCCGACCACCGCATCCTGCTGCGCGGTGCTCAACTCGGGATAGATCGGGATCGACAGCACCGCATCCATGGCCGCCTCGGTCGCCGGAAGGCTGCCCCGCGTGTACCCCAGATCCGCGAAGCACGGCTGCAGATGCAAGGCAAGCGGGTAGTACACTGCGCACCCGATTCCGCTGGCCTTGAGATGGGCGATCAGCGCGTCGCGCCGCTCCACCCGAACGGTGAACTGATGGAAGATGTGCTCATTGGCCGGATCGGTCTTCGGCGGGCGGATGGCCGGATGGTCCGCAAAGGCCTCGGTATACCGCGCCGCCTTCTCCCGCCGAGCGGCGCTCCAGGAGGCCAGGTGCGGCAGCTTGGCGAGCAGGATGGCCGCCTGCAGCGTGTCGAGCCGGCTGTTGTAACCCACCTCGTCGTGGTGGTACTGCTTGGCCCCACCGTGGGTGCGCAGCCGACGCAGGCGCTCGGCCAGCGCATCGTCCTGGGTGACGATCATTCCGCCATCGCCCCAGGCGCCGAGATTCTTGCTCGGGAAGAAGGAGATGGTGCCCACCTGACCGAGCGAGCCCGCCACGCGCCACGCACCATCGATCCGGCGCCGGGCGCCAATGGCCTGGGCCGCATCCTCGATGACGGGGAGGCCGTACTTCTCGGCGATGGCCATGATCGATTCCATCGCGGCCATCTGGCCGAAGAGATGCACCGCGATGATGGCCCTGGTGCGGGGGGTGATCGCCGCCTCGACTGCAGCGGGCGACAGGTTGAACGTGGCGGGATCGATGTCCACGAAGACCGGCGTGCCGCCGGTGTTATGGACGGTGCCCGCCGTCGCGAAAAAGGTGAAGGCCGGGGTGATCACCTCGTCGCCTGACTGGAGGCCCAGGGCCCGCAGCGGCAGCAGCAGCGCATCGGTGCCGCTCGCGCACCCGATGCCGTGCCTGGTGCCGGAGAGGGCCGCGATCGCCTGCTCCAGCGCGGCGACCTCTTCCCCGAGAATGAACTGCTGCCGCTCCGCCACCCGCATCAGGGCGGGGAGCACTTCCTCCCGGATCGCCGCAAATTGGGCGACCAGATCGAGCAGCGGAACGTTCAACGCGGGCCTCACAGGGGAGAACAGATCGGGATCGGGACCGGGCAGCGGGCCTGACCCGGGCAAGATCAGGGCCAGAAAATCGCCCGAAACCTAGCGGCGGTCTTGAGGGGGGTCAATCAACCGAAGTGCGCCCTGCTCTTCACGATAGGTCGCTCCACAGACGCTGCAGCCGCCCGCCTTGTCACGCAGCTGCAACCGTTCGCCGCACTGGCACATCCATCCGACTCGTCGCGCCGGAACCCCAACCATCAGGGCGAAGCCAGGGACGTCGCTGGTGACGACCGCGCCGGCGCCGATGAAAGCATATTCCCCGAGCGTCACCCCGCAGACGATCGTGGCGTTGGCGCCGATCGACGTGCCGCGCCTGACCAGCGTCTTGCGATACTCATGCTTCCGGGAGACGTGGGCCCGCGGGTTGGTGACATTGGTGAAGACGCAGCTCGGACCGCAGAAGACATCGTCCTCGAGGGTCACGCCCTCGTAGATCGAGACATTATTCTGGATCTTCACGTTGTTGCCGAGCCGAGTCCCGGACATCACCACCACGTTCTGCCCCAGGTTGCAGCGCTCACCGATGATGGCGCCCGGCATCACATGGCAGAAATGCCAGACCTTGCTCCCCTTGCCTATGACGGCGCCGTCGTCGACGTAGGCGGATTCGTGCACGAACACATCACTCATGACTGGCCTCGAAGGTGCCATCCGGCTTGACGATCTTCACTTCGGTTTCCAGCGCGACTCCGAAACGCTCCCGCACCGCGGCGCGCGCCCGCGCGATCAGCTGGCGCACATCGGCGGAGGTGGCTCCACCGCTGTTGACAAAGTAATTCGCGTGCATCGCCGAGATCTCGGCGCCACCCTCGCGGGTTCCCTTGAGCCCCGCCGCTTCGATCAACTGCCCTGCTGTCCTCGGCCCCTCGGACTGCTTCCAGCTGGGACCGCCGGGGTTCTTGAAGACGCTTCCGCAACAGGGCTGATTGAACGGTGTGCCCTCCTGCCGCCACCGGAACAGCTCCGCCACCTCGGCCTGGATCGCGACGGGATCGGTCTCCGTCAACTGCACCGTGGTCTCCAGCACCACGCGGCCCTCGAGCCCCGCATGACGATACTCGAAGGGAATTTCGCGACGGGAGAGCACCCCATCGTGACCGACGCTGTCGATCACCGTCACCGATTCGACCACAGCGGCCCAATCACCGCCGTGACAACCGGCGTTCATGTACACGCCGCCGCCCACCGTGCCCGGCACCCCGACGAACCGGTGCAGCCCGGAAAAACCGGCCTCCGCCGTCTTCCGCGCCGCCAGCGGCTGGGGAAGCCCTGCGCCCACCCGCCAGCGACCCCCACCGAGATGCTCGAGCGCATCGAGACCCCGGCCCAGGCGGATGACGAGCGCCGTGAGCCCTTCGTCAGGCAGCAGCAGATTGGACCCGAGCCCGAGCGCGAACCACGGCACCCCCTCCTGACCTGACTGCCGGATTGCCGCCGCGACATCTGCCGGAGCCTGGGGCAGGAGAACCGTCGCGGGGCCGCCGATCCGGTAGGTCGAGTAGCGCCCCAACGGCTCGGCCTCACGCACCTCCCCCCGCACGACCGCGCGCAACCGTGCGGCAAAGCCGGGATCCCGGGCGCTGCTCATCCCTCGCCGCGGGCTTTCCGGGCGATCTGGTGCCATTCCTGGAGGGAGCAGACTTCGCGATTCCGGCTCTTGAGCGCAATGATCGCATCGCAGGCGGCGGAGGCGGCGGACATCGTGGTCGTGTAAGGCACCCGCTGCGCAAGCGCGGCCCCGCGAATGGCGTAGTCGTCCTGCTGCGTCAACTTGCCGAGCGGTGTATTGATCAGCAGACCGATCTGGCCCGACACCAGCAGGTCGATCGGATTGGGCCGTCCCTCGTACACCTTGAGTACCCGCTCGGCCGGAATGCCGCGCACCCGGAAGTGTCGCGCCGTCCCTTCGGTCGCGTAGATCGTGAAGCCCAGCTCGTGCAGTCGGCGGGCGATCGGCACCACCGTCACCTTGTCATGGTCGTTGACTGTGATGAAGACGCCGCCCTCGAGCGGCAGCGCGCCATCGGCCGCGTGCTGCGCCTTAGCGTAGGCCATCCCGAACGACTCGGCGATGCCCATCACTTCGCCGGTCGAGCGCATCTCCGGTCCGAGGATGAGGTCCACCCCATGAAGCTTGTTGAAGGGGAAGACCGCTTCCTTCACCGCCACATAGGGTTGTCCGACATTGTCCTGCAGGCCGAGTTCGTCGAGCGTCTTTCCCACCATCACCGAGGCGGCGAGGCTCGCGAGCGCGACGCCGGTGGTCTTGGAGACAAAGGGCACCGTGCGCGATGCCCGCGGGTTGACCTCGAGCACGTAGACTATTCCGTCCTTGATCGCGTACTGCACGTTGATCAGGCCGACCACCCCAAGCCGCTCGGCAAAGGCCCGGGTGTACTTCCGCATCTGTTCGACCTGCGCCTCGGAGATCAAGTATGGCGGCAACACGCAGGCAGAGTCCCCCGAGTGGATGCCGGCGTCCTCGATATGCTGCATCACCCCACCGATCACGCAGCGCTTGCCATCGGCAATGGCGTCGACGTCCGCTTCAAAGGCATCCTCCAGGAACCGGTCGATGAGCACCGGATGGCCTGGCGCGACCCGGACCGCGCGGGTGAAGTAGTCGCGCAGCGAGGGCTCGTCGTAGACGATCTCCATGCCGCGACCGCCCAGCACGTAGGATGGGCGGACCAGGGCGGGATAGCCCACCCGATCCGCGACGGCGACGGCTTCATCGAGCGACATCGCCGTGCCCGCGGGCGGCTGCGTCACACCGAGCTCGCGCGCCAGCGCCTCGAACCGCTTGCGGTCCTCGGCGGCGTCGATGTTGTC
>JBDTTN010000143.1:0-6822 GCA_039930625.1 Gemmatimonadota bacterium
TCGTACTCGACCGGGTCCTCCACCGTCATGATGTTGATCTCCCCGGTCGCGAGCTCACGCAGCGCGGCGTACAGCAGGGTGGTCTTGCCCGAGCCGGTCGGACCGGTGACCACCACGATGCCTTCGCGAAAGGTGAGCAGCCGGCGAATGCGGGCCAGTTCCGCCGGCGGCACCAGCAGCTTCTCGAGACTGCGGGCATTTCGCGGATCCAGCAGCCGGATGACCGCCTTCTCCGCCTCCCGGGTCGGCACCGTGGAGATTCGCAGGTCGAGGGTGTTCTCGCCCACCTGCAGCCGCGCCCGCCCATCCTGCGGCCGGAGCCGGTCGGCGATATCGAGCTTGCCCATGATCTTGATGCGGGATACGACCCGGTTGAGCACCGGCATCGAGACATGCATGACGGCGCGCAGTACTCCGTCGACCCGGTATCGAACCGTGCCACCCTCCCGGCCCGGTTCCAGATGGATATCGCTCGCGCCGGCCTTGATGGCGTCGTGCAGAATCAGATTGGTCAGCTTGACCAGGGGCCCGGCCTCCGCATCCCGCGCACTGACCGCTTCGGGGGTCGCGTCATCGACGACGCTCATCTCCGAGAGTGTCTCGGTGTCGACCCGTTCGATCAGGCGCTCGACGGCGCGATCGGGCGCGTAGGCGAGGTCGATCGCCTGATTGATGGCGGCAGGAGGCGCGATCTCGAATACCGGCGTCCGACCCGAGGCGAAGCCGAGCGCGTGTTCCAGGTCGTAGTTGGTGGGATCGGCGACGGCGACGGTAATATTCCGGTCGCTGGCGCGCATCGGAAAGGCACTGTAACGCCGCGCCACTTTCTCGGGCACCAGCGACAAGGCCCCGGGCGTCGCCGAACTCAGGTCCGCCTCACCCAGCCGGTATTTCGCTGCCACCGCGCCGGCCAGCTCCTCCTCGCTTTTGTGGCAGGCGGCTGCGACGTTGCGCCAGAGATCCATCAGATTCCCATCGGCTTCGGTCATCGGCGCGGGGCCCCGAAGCAGACCCGCCTGCACCGCGACATCTTCCAGCCAGTGAGTTTGGGTGCTCGCGTCAGGCATTGTGTAGTTCTCCACTCTGGATCTGAAGGTGCCGCAGGACCTTTTCGGCCTCTGGCAGCACCAGGGCAAACGCCGCAGAGGCCCGGTCGACCGCGCCCTGCTTGGCCGCCAGTTCCACCTCCTGCAGCAGACCGGCGAGGCCCAGCGCGCCGATCGCGGCTGCCGGGGATTTGAATGCATGGGCCGCCCGGGCGATCTCCGCGGCGTCTTTCGCTGCCACTCCCGCCGTAAGCGCCGCAAGCCGTTCCGGAATATTCTGGGCGAACATCTCCAGTATCCCGTCCACGGCTTCCTCGGCACCCGCCTCCCGCATGCTGCGACGGAAACTCTCGAGGTCCATCGAGGCGCTGGCCGCGGGCGGCGCAGTCGCGGGACCGACCTCCAGCCCTTCGACCGCCGCAAACAGTTCATGGGGCCGGAATGGCTTGGAGAGATATCCGGTCATGCCGTGGGAGAGGCACCGCTCGCGCTCGCCGGTGAGGGCATGCGCGGTCAGGGCGATGATCGGTATCTCCGGCTGCGAGGCCCCGTCCCGAATCGCTTGGGTGGCGGCGAAGCCGTCCAGCTCCGGCATCTGGATATCCATCAGCACCACATCGTACGTCTGGCGCCCGATCGCCTCGACCGCTTCGCGGCCGTTGCCGACGATGTCCACCCAGTGCCCGCGCTTCCGCAGCAGAGTGGCGGCGATTTCCTGGTTCACCAGGTTGTCTTCAGCGAGCAGGATGCGCAGCCGGCGCCGGGATTCCGCGATCGTGTGCCTGGTGATGATGCCGGCCCCCGGGGCCTGCCCGGCGGCGCCTACGAGCGCCGCCGTCACCTCGAGCAGATCAGTGCGGGAGGCAGGTTTGGTGAGGTAGCCGTCGATGCCGACCTCACGGCAGCGCTGGATATCACCCCGCTGGCCCGCGGAGGTAAGCATCAGCAATCGCGTTGCGCTGAGAGCGGGATCGGCGTGCACAGCGGCAGCCAGATCGAAGCCGTCGCGGCCCGGCATCTGGGCGTCGATGATCGCGAGCGGAAACGGCTGTCCCTCGCTCACCGCCTGACGCAGGGCGGCGAGACCGTCCTCCACGGATTCGGTCTCCTCCACGTGCACCTTCGCGAAGGTCAGCATCTCCCGCACGATCCTGCGATTGGTGGGGTTGTCGTCCACGACCAGCATCCGCAGCCCCGCAAGGTGACCGACGTTGCTGGCCGCGACCGGTCGGGATTCCTCGACCTGGACCCGGATAGTGAAAGCGAATTCACTGCCGCGCCCCTCCGCGCTCGTGACCGTCAACTCGCCGCCCATCAGGGAGACCAGACGGCGCGAGATCGCAAGCCCGAGACCGGTGCCGCCATAGCGACGTGTCATCGACACATCGGCCTGAGTGAACTCCTCGAAGACCGATTCGATCTTGTCCGCGGGGATTCCGATCCCGGTGTCCCGGATCGCGATCCGGATGTCGGCCTGGCCCTGCGATGATGCCACGGTCGTGGCGGAGAGCGCGACCTCCCCCTTCGTCGTGAACTTGATGGCGTTGCCAAGCAGATTGGTGAGCACCTGCCGGAGCCTGGTGGGATCGCCGCGCACCAGAGGCGGGACGTCGGTCCCGATGTCGGCCACCAGTTCGATCGGGTGCTCGCCGATGCGCACCGCGAGCAGACTTGCGATCGACTCGAGCAGATACCTGAGGTCGAAAGGAGTCGACTCCAGGACGAGATGCTCGCCTTCCATTTTGGAGAAGTCGAGCACATCGTTGAGCAGGGTGAGCAGGGCCTCCGCCGCGGAGCGCACCAGCCCCAGTGAGCGCCGCTGATACGCCGACAGCTCGGTATCGAGGATCAGTTCCGTGAGGCCGAGCACGGCGTTCATCGGCGTCCGGATCTCGTGACTCATGTTCGCCAGGAATGCGGCCCGCGCCATCGCCAGCCGCTCCGAGGTATCCCGCGCCTCACGCATGGCATCCTCCGCCGCCCTGCGGTCGGTGATGTCGAGCCACGCACCGTAGACCTCCACAGGGACTCCTGCCGCGTCCCGGGCGATGCGCGCCTCGTCGTGCAGCCAGCGGTAGCTCCCGTCGCTGAACCGGAAGCGATACTCGTTCACAATGTGATCCTCGGCCATGAGCCGGGGAATGGCGGCGAAGATCCGCTGCTGGTCGTCCGGGTGCAGATGACTTGCCCACCAACCCGGTTCCAGCGCCTCGGCGACGGGGTAACCGGTGATGCGGGTGAAATTGTCGCTCACCCACGTCGGCACGAAGTTGTTGGGTTCCACGCGCGTCGCGTAGATGATCGCGGTGCTCGAGGCGACCATCTGCTGCAGGTGCACCTGCGCCGCCTGTAGTGCCTGTTCTGTGCGTCGCATGTCGGTGACGTCGGTGTACAGGAACAGCACCATCGCCTCCCCTTCCGCCTCCAGCCGGGCGATGGACAGCCGGACCCGCACGACCCGACCATCCTTACACCGGCGGTCGGTCTCCGTGACCTGCGACTGACCGAGCAGCGCCTGCTGCCGGAACTCCCCCGCCGCCTGCCGTTCCGCCTCGGGCACAATCAGCTCGACCAGGGAAACGCCAGCGACCTCCTGCTCGGCATAGCCGAAGAGCGTCTCGAACCCTGGATTTACTCGCAGCACCTGGCCCGTAGCATCCACTACGGCGATGGCGTTGGGCACCTCGCTGAAGATGCGCGCGAGGATGGCGTCGTCACGCCGCCGCGCCGGCCGCTCGCGGGTCGCGTTCATGTCGCGACCTCGAGGAGCGGGGTCGGGTCGGTCAGCTCCGTCGCGCCGTCCAGCACCTTGCGCACCTTGCGGGCGAGCGAATCGGGGGCGAACGGCTTTTCCAGGAAGGAAAAGCCGGGCTCGAGCAATCCCTGATGCACGATTGCCCGATCGGTGTAGCCGGAGACGTACAACACCTTGATCTCCGGTCGGAGCAGGATCACCCGCAGCGCCAGGTCGCGCCCCGTCATTCCGGGCATGATCATGTCGGTCACCAGCAGGTCGATCGGCCCCCGGTGCCGCTCGCAGATCGCCAGCGCCTCCCGTCCGTTGGCCGCCTCGAGTACGGCATAGCCCCGTCTGGCGAGCGCCGCGCGCGCGAGTGACCGCACCATGTCCTCGTCCTCCACCAGCAGTACCGTTTCGGTCCCGCGCGGCGGCTCGGCCACCACGTCGGGAACGCTCAGTGCCTCGGGAGTCTCCGCGACTCTCGGCAGATAGATCTTGAACGTGGTGCCGTTGCCGACTTCGCTGTAGACCCAGATGTAACCGCCCGACTGCTTGACGATGCCATACACCGTGGCAAGGCCGAGGCCGGTGCCCTTCCCCGGCTCCTTGGTGGTGAAGAACGGCTCGAACAGGCGGTGCCGGACGCCCTCGGTCATGCCGGTGCCGGTATCAGTCACGGCCAGCATCACGTACGACCCCGCGGCCATCGGCTGGTGGGACGCGATGAACGCTTCGTCCAGCTCGACATCGCTGGTCTCGATCATCAGCCTGCCGCCGTCCGGCATGGCATCCCGCGAATTCACCACCAGATTGAGAATGACCTGTTCGATCTGACCCGCGTCGGCGCGCACTGCACCCAAAGTGTCGCTGAGTACGCTGCGGAGCTCGACGTCCTCGCCGATCAGGCGCCGCAGCATCTTGTCCATATTGCCTACAAGCGCGTTCAGGTCCACCACCCGGAGGTCCAGCACCTGCTGCCGGCTGAAGGCCAGGAGCTGTTTGGTGAGCCCCGCAGCCCGGGATGCCGCGTGCAGCATCTCCACCACGCTCTCGCGTAGAGGATCGCCTTCCTTGAGGTCTTCGCCGAGCAGCTCACCGTGCCCGATGATGACGGTCAGCAGATTGTTGAAGTCGTGCGCGACCCCGCCCGCGAGCCGCCCCACCGCCTCGATCTTCTGGGACTGGAAGAGCTGCTCCTGCGTCCGCCGCAGCTCCGTGATGTCCTCGGCGATGCCCACGACGCGTATCACCTTCCCCAGCGCGTCGCGCACCGGCGTCGCCCGCCCATGAATCCAGCGCAGGGCCCCATCGGGGCGGACGACGCGATAGATGCTGTCGGAGCGGCTGTCCCCGCCGGTGGAGGTGTGCAGCACCGGGTCCAATGCCGCCCGGTCATCCGGGTGCACGCCCTCAAGCCAGGCGCTGGGCGTCGCGTAGGCGTGCTCCAGGCTGTGGCCGAAGACGGCCTCGTAGGCGGGACTCAGATACAGGGCGCGGCCGGTGTCCGGCTCGTAGATGAAGAAGACCTCGCGGACGTTCTCCGCGAGTTCGCGAAAGCGCTCCTCGGTCTCCCGGAGCGCGGCTTCGACCTGCTTCTGGTCAGTGACGTCGAGCCAGGCCCCGAACACAGTCGCCGGCTGGCCCGCGTCGTCAGTTGCCAGGCGGGAGTCGTCGTGGATCCAGCAGTAGCTTCCATCGTTGCGGCGGAAACGGTATTCGATGCTGAGATGGGTCTCGGCGCGCAGCCGGTCCATCTGCGGCAGGACGCGGCCCCTGTCGTCCGGGTGAACGTGGTCGATCCACCACGTCGGCTGGTTCGCCTCCGCCACCGTATGCCCGGTGACCCGCACGATATTGTCGCTCACCCAGGTCGACATGAAGCCTGCGGGAGTCAGGCGAGTGGCGTACAGCACGGCGGGACTGGAGGTGAGCACCTGCTGCAGGCGGCCCTGCGCCGTCCGCAACTGGCTCTTCATCCGGTGCCGCTCGATGGCGCAGCGCAGCGCGTGGTAGAGCAGGTGACTATCCACCCTGCCCTTGATGAGGTAGTCCTGCGCCCCGGCGGCGACCGCGCGCAGCGCCATCTCTTCGTCTTCCAGCCCGGCGAGCACCACGATCGGCACATTCTGCGCCTGGGCCTGCGCCCGCACAAAGGTGCCGAGTCCTTCGCTGTCGGGGAGACTCAGGTCCAGCAGGATGATGTTGAAGCCCTGATCCCGGAGCAGATCGACTGCATGCGTCAGGTCCCGCGAATGCGTAAGGGTGACCCATCCTGCACCTGTCTCACGCAACATCTCCTTGACCAGCCGCGCGTCCGCCGGGTTGTCCTCAATGAGGAGAACCCTGATGGGCGCGTCCAGCGGTTCACTGGTGATAGCATCTCCCCTGACAATTGTTCGGCCTCGATGCAGCCGCGCCACGCGCGCGCTTGCGCACCACTCGTGCCGGCCGGCCCGGAAGGTAGCACCGCGTACGCTTCCACGGCCCCGTCAGGCGTCATCCTTCGGATCTAGTCCGTGCCACCGTCTAACGAGCGATGCCCCCGCCCGGGCATGCCTGATACCATCAGTAGTCACTGCGGAGTCCCTTCGGCCGCTCGCGGCCGGTGCAGCACATAGATGCGCGTCTGGGCGGTCCTCCGGACCGTCCAGATCGCCACCTTGCGGCTTCTCGTCCGCAAGGTGGCCATGCGAGGCGGCACAGCCTGCGCAATCGGAAGCGCCCGCCACCCCGCGTATCGGAACCGAGCTGGCATGAACCGCACGCCCTGGCAGAATCGGAAGGCGCAGCTCACCTTCGGGTCCGCCATTGTTACCCTCCTGCTCGTCGGCGCGATCTCCTACCGCAGCCTGACCCTTTCCAGCGATGGCGATCTGTGGGTGCGGCACAGTCATGAAGTGCTTGTGAAGTGCTATGAGTCGCGGGCCAACTGCTACCTGAGCAGGCCGGTGCAACTCCAGGAATTCGAAAGCACGGTCAGCAGCATCAACGACTTCTGGCTGACACGGGCGAAGCTGCCGCAGCAGCGGCAACCGT
>JBDTTN010000144.1:0-6810 GCA_039930625.1 Gemmatimonadota bacterium
TGCGCCAGCTGCTCGGCGGTCAGCATGCCGGGCATCATCTTGCCGGAGCCCATATCCATCCCCGGCATCATGTCGTGTGACGCATGCTCGTCCGGGATGGTTTCATGCCGGACCGCGAGCCACCGCTTCATGAGCCGGATCTCGTCGTTCTGGCCCACCACGATCCGCTCGCAGAGCGTCAGCATCGTCGGACTCGCGCCGTGGGTGGGCGCCCACCCGGCGATGAGCACCGCCTGCGAATGGTGCCCGATCATGCCTGTCATGAACTGCACATCCCCGGCGGTATACGCGGGGTGGCTTTCGGCAGGGGCCGATCCGGTGGGTTGCTGGGCGCTGAGTGGGGCGGCGCTCGCGAGCATCGACATCAGGCTCACGACGCCCATGCGTACAAAGGAAGGTGCTCTGCTCATACGTCGGACTCCCGGCGGTCTTTCGAGGTCTACGATTCTAGCCAGCAGGTACGGTGTGGGGTAGTTGCCGGGAAAGGAGTGCCCTCCAAGGCTCGGAGAGGGACCTTTCGCCGTGCTTGGGTGTTACGGGCGAGAGGGGCTGGGCGTTGGGGGTGGGTTCGGGGGGGGCGCTACCGCGGGCGCTTCGCCGGCCTGGCGGAGGCCCTGGACTTCAGCGCGGCCGCCTCGCCCCGCGCCCTGACCAGGCGCTTCGGCGCCACGAACTCCCATGAATCGGAGAGCGCCGTGGCGAGCTGCCGCTCGGTGATGACACCGAGTCGAATCAGCATCGCGGGATAGCCGAGGTAGTGGTCGGTGATGTAGAAGAGATTGGGCTTGACGCGGAGCATCGCGTCCCGGCTGTCGAAGTCGGCGCGGATCACCAGCGTCTCCCCGTCCTCCCAGATCCGCGCGAAGAACTTGCCGCCGACATAGAGCGCCGGCGTACCGTACGAGGTCCCCTCCTCCACCTCCGGCAGTCCGTTCGCCGCCTTGAGCACCGGCTCAAAGGCGGCCTTGAGCGCGGCGGGCGGAAGCGCCGATGCCTTCTTGCGAGGCTTCGCGGTCATCGCGGCGCCTGCGAATCGGCGGCGGAGAGCCCCTCGGCGGTCAGCGTCCCATACGCCGGGTAGGAGGTGCGATAGCCGAACCACCCGCCGAGCCGCGCGAGGAGCGCAAAGGCAAGGCGTTGCACCGATGCGGGCGGGCCGGCGATGTAGGTGGCCGGCATCGTGGTGTGGATCAACACGCCGAGTTGCAGCGGGTTGGGGATGCCGGAGCGGTTCAGCTTGCCGTCGCGCGCCAGACCGTAGAGCGTAATCTGCGCCTGGATGCTCGCGATGATGCCTTCGGGATCAGCCGGATTCGTCACTCCAGTCTGCCGAACGTGCAGCGGCTCGGCGCACCCGCTCCAGGGGTGGACGTGTGGTGTGTTCGGGGGCATGACAATGCGGTCGCCCGCCCCTGCCGAGCCCTCGACCCCGCCGATGCGATAGCGGGCGCTGCCGGAGAGAATCTCAAAGCTTTCGGTCGAGGTGGGATGGAAGTGCGGCGGCACTGCCGTCTCGCCCGTGAACGGCTGATAGACATACTCGAGCACGAAGGTGCCCGGCGCTTCGATGGTGGGAAGCGACAGAATACGAAAGCGCTGTCCATCCTGCGGATTCTCGAACCAGGTGTTCTCGAGGCTGTTGCGCACGTCACGCACTCGCCAAAGGGGATGTGTCGGCTGCTTGGAACGTACGTCCGTGGCCTCGGAATGGATTGCGGTAGCGCCCAAGCCGTCCGGCCGCCCCGTCTGGCCGCGCCGGAGCGTGGGGAGTAGCTTCAGATCTCAAGTTGGACCTCCCCCTCAGCGAATCTCCAAGAGGCCATCCAGTGCGCCCCCACCTCCGAGTTCTCACATCCCTCTGCGTCAGCGGCCTGCTCGGCGGCACACTGCACTCCTCGCTCGCGGCGCAGGGCAGCATCACGGTGGTAGACAATCCCGGGGGCGGCCAGTACGTCTACGGTCCGATCGCGCAGGGCGCGTCGGAGCGGGCGGTCGTGGTGGACATGCTGGGGCGGATCCACAAGCGTTTCGGCGAATCGCCCAAGGTCGGTCGCGTCCTGCGCGACAAGACAGGGCAGTCGCTGTCCGCCTTCTTCGATGTGAGCAAAGGCGGTCCCGGTGGAGCTCCGGTCTCCGGGATGATCATCCTGTCGGAACCTCGCGGGCGCCAAGGCACCGCAGCGGTGCTCTATGATGTGTCGAAGCGCTTCCCGACCACCGCGGGCCAGATGCTCCGGAGCCTCAATGGTGTCGCTGCAGCCGTTGCACCCGGGAATCCGGTTGCAGCAAACGCGTCGACCAGTTCAGCGCCGGTGAAAATCACCGGGGTCGCCGCAAAGCTGACGCAAACCACTTTTCCCGACGGGAGCGGAAGTGTCGGCCTGCCGGACGGCTGGCGAATCACCGAGGGGATGGGCGGCTACGCGCTGATCGAGGGACCCAAAGGGGAGTGGGTCATCCTCTCTCGTGGCTTCGCCGCATGGGATCCGAGGAATCCGCAAACCCAGCAGATGATGCGTGCCGGGCCGCTGCCTGGCAATTACGTCGCGCTCGCCTACGGCACCGATCCCACCAAGGCCTACTTGAGCATCGTCGCGCAGGCGGCGGCGAAGCAGCATCGCCAGGTCCCCACCGTTCAGATCACCGAGGCCAAGCCGGTGACGGGTCCGGATGGAGTGCCGCTGACCGTGCTCACCGGAGAGATGGACCGGCACGACGGTGCAGGGAATCGGGCGCTGATCGTGCAGTTCTACGATCACATGGGCCAGCCCAACGCACAGGGCACCTGGTTCCTCGTTCTCTTCCAGTTCCTCATTCCCAAGCCGCTGCTGGAGCAGGAACGGGCGACACTCGCCGCCATCCGCAGGAGCTACCGGGAGAATGGCGCGGTGATCCAGAGCCAGAACCAGGAGGGGCTCAGGCGCGCGCGCATGAGTTTCGAGGCCTCACAAGCCGCCAATCGGGCGAATCAGGCGGCGTTTGAATCCCGGCAGGAATCACAGCGGACGGCGGACGAGTCGCAGGGGAAGCGCAACCAAGCCTTCAGCAACTACCTGCTCGACCAGACCGCGATCACGGACACCCGCACCGGCGAGCAGGGGACCGTGAGCAACGGCTACGCCCAGTCGCTGATGCAGGCGAATTCGAACTTCCAGGAAGTGCCGACGGAGGACCTGCTGAAGGGGGTGACCTGGTAGCGCCGGTCAGGACTTCTTCACCATCCGAACCACATAGAGCAGCAGCAGCGCGCCCACCAGCGCCATGAGGATGCTGCCGATCAGGCCCCAGGCGGTGAGGCCGAGCATCCCGAACAGCCATCCTCCAATAACGGCGCCAAGCACGCCGACGACCAGATCACCGATCAGCCCGAATCCCGAGCCCTTCATGATCTTGCCCGCCAGCCATCCCGCGATCAGGCCGACCAGCAGCAACCAGATGATTCCGCGATCAGACATGTACCACGCTCCCGTGTGAGTGGTGGACGAGTGACAGCGCGAGCCAGCCTGAGCTCCGCGGCCTGATTTGCGATGGGTGCTGCCAGCGGCGGGTGAAGCGATGGCACGCGATCGCGATCGCCAACCGCCTCATGGATTTTCGCCAGGCGAAGGTGTGATGTCGAGGTTGGCCGCGACCCGGTCGAGAATATGGAGTGCGGTGGCCTGATCCGCCACCGAGATCCCCGCCATTGCCTGCTCCCGCAACTCTTGCTGCCTGGCGAAGAGCCGGTCGTGGCTCGATTCGCCTTCAGGAGAAAGCTGGAAGATCGTGAGTCCCCGCGGACCGGTCCGCGAGGTCAGCGCCCAGCCCCGATCCTCCAGATTTTCAAGCGCTTCCGGGACACCGTCCAGCGAGCCCGACGCCCCCAACAGCGAGAGCAGCGGCGCCAGCGCGGTCGGGCTCGTTCGGCGAAGGGTATGCAGGACTCGCCAGTCGAGCCGCGTGAGACCTTCCCTGCGATGCGCTGCGTCAATCGCCCGGGTGAGCGCCTCGGCGGCGGCCGTGAGCCGGTCACCGAAAGGCCATGAGGCCGAGTCGTCTGCGCCAGCGTGAGCCATTGGGGAGTATGCGCGTCGGTACCGCAACGAACAAGCGTGCGCGAGCCGCTGGGCCGGCCTTCACCGTGCACGGTCGTCAAGCAGTGCGATCGCGAGCGGACGGCTCTCGATCGTGGCGCCACTCAGGGGAGTGGGGAACCGCAGCCCGACGGTGTTGGTGCAAACTCAACCTGCGCCGGCCGGGGCAGCTCACCTTCTCCTGTACCGCGCTCCGCGCAGCTCCGCCTCCAGCACCAGCGCCAGTTGATCGATCCCCCGCCGCAGCTCCTGGACATCCACCGCGGCGAACCCGAGCTGCAATCCCTCGCGGGGGAGGGCTCGCCGGGCGTAGCTGTCGAGCGGTATGACATCGACGCCCCGCGCCGCGGCCCCCGCAGCGACGGTGATTGCTCTCACTCCTTCCGGGAGCCACCCCGCCGTCTGCAGCCCGGCCTCCACCTTCGAAATCTCCAGCAGGCCGCCGAGCTGCTGCCCGGCCCCCTCCAGGAGCACGCCGAGCCGCTCCGCGTAGGTCTGCCGCATCCGCCGCAGGTGCCGTCCGAAGTGCCCCTCCGCGATGAAGTCGGCGAGCACCGCTTGCGCGAGGAGTGGCGCGTGGCGGTTGCTGATCGACTGCGTCGCCTCCACCTGCGCCAAAAGGTCCGTCGGCACCACGAGGTAGCCGAGCCGTAGTGAGGGGAAGAGTACCTTGCTGAAACTCCCTACGAAGAGCACCAGGCCATGGCGATCGAGGCCCTGCATCGCTGGGAGGGGCCGGCCGGCGTAGCGGTACTCGCTGTCGTAGTCGTCTTCGACAATCAATGCGCGGGAGGAGCGGGCCCACTCGAGCAGCGCCAGCCGGCGCCGCAAACTCATCCCGATCCCGAGCGGGAACTGATGGCCCGGCGTCAGGTACACGAGCTTCGCATTCCTCGAGCGTGGACCGGGGAGTTGCATCCCTTCCTCGTCGATGGCTATCGAGTCAATCCTCGCGCCATACGCCTCGAACACGAGCGCCGCACCGGGATAGCCGGGGTGCTCCATGCAAACCCGGTCTCCGGGATCGAGGACCAGCCGCGCCACGACATCGAGCGCCTCCTGCACCCCCGAGACGATCGCAATCTGCTCCGGCTGGCACTGCACCCCGCGTGAAGTCCGGAGGTAGTCGGCCACCACCTCCTGCAGCGGGCGATAGCCCATCGGATCGGTGCCGAGCAGAAGCTGGGTCGTGGCTCGGCGTAGCCTGCGCGCCGCGACCTGGGCCCAGAGCGTGGTCGGGAAGAGATCCAGCGCGGGGTGATTGGCGCGGAAGGCGCGCACCGGTCGAATGGTGTAGCCGGGAAAGAGCTGCACCCGTCGCGCAAAGGCGGAGAGCCGCCGGTCTCGCCCGCGTTTCGGTACAGGCGGAGCGTCCGCGCGCCGAGCCACCTGCAGCAGATCGTCGGGTAGAACTTCGCTCACGAAGGTGCCGGACCCGATGCTCCCCTCGATGTACCCCTCTGACTTCAGCCGCTCAAAGGCACTCACCAGGGTGCCGCGGGAGAGTCCGTACTGACGGGCGAGATCCCGCGTCGCCGGTAGTCGAGACCCCGGCCGCAGCCGGCCGCCGAGGATCTCCGCGCGGAGGGAGCCGACCAGCCACCGGGCGGCGCTGACGCCGGGCTCCCGTGCGGGCAGGACCAGCTCAAGGGTCGTGGTTCGCTTGGGCATAAGTGGTCCAGTCAAAATACAGAAAATGGATCTGTATGCTAGGCCGCCCTAGCCCTACTGTTGGGCCCAGGAGGTAGCGATGACGCCCAATACATTCCAGCTCTCGGTGGCACTCGCGCTCTTGGCGCTCCCGGTCGCCTGGTGCGGCACCACCCCGATCCACGGGACCACGCGTGCTACGGGGGACAGCGCCGGTCCCGCCCGTGTGGTCTTCTCCCACGTCCTGCCGCCCCTGGACGGCGCGCACCTCACCGTCACGGTCGTCGAGGTGCACTACGGCCCCGGCGGATCCTCGGCACCGCACCGTCATCCCTGCGCGGTGATCGGCTATGTCCTCGAAGGCGCCCTCCGGAGCCAGGTGCAGGGGGAGGCGGAGAGCACCTACACCGCGGGCCAGAGCTTCTTCGAGGCGCCCAATGCCGTGCATGTCGTTTCCGCCAACGCGAGCGCGGAGCAGCCGGTGCGATTTCTCGCGTCGTTCACCTGCGATCGGGTCATGCCGCTCTCCGTGCCGGTGCCGCCAGCCCACGACAGCCTCATGAGGCACCCGTGAGGCGAGCGCTGCAGGTCAAGATCATTCCATCTCCACCACGACAGGAGCAATCGCCATGAAGCCCCGTTTCAACTACGCCAAGGTCGCCCCGGGTGTCTACGACGCGATGGACAGCCTCGACAGCTACATCGCAGCCTGCGGACTCGAGGAGTCGCTGCTCCATCTGGTGCGGCTCCGTGCCTCGCAGATCAACGGCTGCGCCTACTGCCTCGACATGCACTGGAAGGATCTGCGCGCGCTCGGCGAAGCGGAGCAGCGGCTCTATTCCCTCGACGCGTGGCGTGAGTGCCCTTACTACACCGAGCGGGAGCGGGCGGCCCTGGCGTGGACCGAGGCGGTGACCGTGATCGGCAACGGGCATGTGCCTGACACGGTCCTCGAGCAGGCGCGTCGGCAGTTGAGCGACAAGGAGCTGGCTGATCTCACGCTCGCGGTCGCCACGATCAACGCCTGGAACCGGCTCGCGATCGCGGCCCGGCTGGAGCCGGGGACTTACCAGCCTGCCGCCACGGC
>JBDTTN010000145.1:0-6810 GCA_039930625.1 Gemmatimonadota bacterium
CTGCTCGTCCAAGCACCACGTATGTCATAGCTACAATGCCTGCTAGCAGCAGGGTTGCAAACACAGCGGTGTTGCCGACGTAGATCTTCTTCAACGCTCCGCCGGGACCTCCGTCGGAGCCGTTGTAGTAGAGGTAGTCGCTCCGCACGATGTTCCCGCCGACATAGGCCAGGTCGTCCAAGGTCGTGTTGACGTAGGTGTAGCTGATCGTGCGGCCGCTGGGCCCGTCGGATTGGCTGGTGAGCTGACCGTAGGCGTTGTACGTGAAGGTGGTATAGTGTCCGCTTGGCTCCGTGATGGTGAGCGGACGTCCGGAGGCGTCGCGAGTGATGGTCGTGACCGCGTGGAAGGCGTCCACAACTTTCGTCGGTACTCCGAACCTGTCCGTCGTGAATCGGGTGGCGACGTTCAAGGGATCCCGAATGACGGTCGAGACCGTATCACCCTTGAGCCCCGTCTTCGGCGAGCCACTCGAACCACTGACAGCCGGCTGCCAGAGCGTGAGCTCACCCGACGTCGTGGTGACCGTCGGACGCCCCGAGGTGCCATCGTATAGCGTGATCTGAGGTTGCTGTACCGTGGCGAGGCGGCGGAGCACATCATAGGTGAAATCCGCCGCGTTCCGCGCCCGGTTGTATACCTTATTCATCAGCCCGGTCGTGGCGTCGTAGGCGAGGCTGTCGGAGAGTCCATCGGGATCCTGCACCTTTGCGAGCCGGCCGGATGCGTCCATCGAGTAGTAGTGAATCCGCTCGACCCCTGCGCCACTCAGTAGCCGCACCATGTACAGTTTGCCATTGCCGGAGCTGCCGCATACTGCCGGGTTGTTGTAGCAGGGAAAGATCTGCTTCCCCATCTGGTCCGTGATTGCCGAGATGAGCGTATCGTTTGGTGCGGCGAAATAGCCGTAAGTACGGATCACGGTGGCGTTGCGATCAAGCATACGCAGCATACGGCCGCGACTGTTGAATTCGACGACCGACCCGTCGCGGTAGGTCCTGCTGTACTTCTGGGTTCCGGCGTTGTAGCTCAGAGTCGAGGACGCACCGGGAGGCGTGGAGTAAGGACTGGCACCGTAGTCCGCGATCGACCCATCTCCCTCGGAGATTGCCGCTCGCCCGTTGATCGTGTCGATCTGCTGGTACCCGGACAGGCTCACACCCGCCCCGAACACGCTCCCGGATCTGTCGTTCACCACCGCGATCTGCGTGAGGGAATCGACAAAAACGCCGGCAGGATAGTTGGCAGTCACAACGACCGTCAGCGGCCAGGCTCCGGTCGTCAGCCCGTTGGTCTGGGCGTCGAGCGCAGCGGTCAGTCGCGTGGCCACCGCAGAGGGACTCCCGGCGGAGGTGAAATAGGCAGAGGTCAGGCCATTGAGCAACGTGAGCGTCGTGCCACCAGGCTTCCGGACCTCGATCTTGTAGCTCGTAGGGGTTGTCGTTTGCGAATTGGCGGCGGTGATGTCCACACCCACCATGACGACCGGCTTGTGGGTCGCAGAGTTGTAGACAAGCATCGCATTCTGGGCGGTGCCCATGGAGAAGTAGCTGACGGTGCTCCTGGCGTAGACCATGCTGAGACAACTCGCCACGCACTTTGACATGTCGCGGTACCGGACTTCGGTGGCCGACTGTGACAGTACCGGCATCCCGGGGCCTGTGATGGTGACGCTCCTGGCTCCACCGTCGGCAGACCCATCGTGCGAATGGGAAGAGGCCATTGCACTGACAGTACCCACCTGTGGCGCACCAGTATTGTAGGTGGCCGTCAGGGAGATGGTCTGCCCACTGGTCAGGTACACCTGCGTCGGCGATGCCGAGCACGTCCCGCCAGTCACAGCGCAACTGAGATCAAAGGTATCTGCCACCAGGCCACTGTTCCGGACAGAGAACGTGGTGGTGTAACCCGAAGTGTAGGATGTGCGACCCGTTTCCGTCCCGTTGTCAGGGGTCACGCTCACGGCATAGTCCGGAATGCAGCCGGAGCTGCACAACGGGGATCGCACCTGTGCCTGGGCTGACCGGAGCAGACCCAACAGGAGCACGAGCGTCACGCCTGACACACAGCGAGATCGTCGCGAGGCTCGCGCGGCAGTAAGGAGTTCGAGTAGGGCACGGCGCAAGGGGCTTGATGGAAGGCGCATCGGCGAGTCCGGAAAGGGTCGCCTCCTCCTATTACAAGCGCCGTGCCCGAGCCTCGTCCGCGCGATCGCTCAACAATGACAACAAGTTGCCGGTTTCATCCGTCGCGGGCCGGTGGAAATTCTCAATTATTCTCAGGGAATTCTCGCCACCATTGAGAATTCTCAACTTGCGCGCCCGCCCGCTGAATCCCTTCAGCCGGATACCAAGTACCCTGAGCCGGCGGTACAGCGTCGACGGACTGATGCCCAGGTCCTCCGAAATCCGGTCCGCCTGCCCGCCATGCTGCAGACACAATATCTCGAGCGCCTGTCGGGCCCGAGCGAGCGGGGCCATGGCGTCTGGCGCAGGCATGTCCGGCCGTCCCCCGGTCAGTCTCCCCACATCGATCGCCTCTGCCAGCGTGGCCACCGAGAGGGGGTCTCTCTCCTGTAACAGGGTCGCCCGCGCCATCACATTCCGAAGCTCCCGCACATTTCCTGGCCAGTCGTGCCGCTCCAGGAGTTTGAGTGCCGCCTCTTCGATCCCTCGACCATGAGCGAAGCGGACGGCCAGTACCCCGAGATCCTCCGGCCGTTCACGCAGCGGCGGCAGATAAATCACACCACCGGCGAGGCGCTGATACAGATCCTCCCGGAGCGTTCGCTCCGGTCCCCGCCCTCCATCCGTCTCCTGCACAGCGGCCACCAGCCGGAGGGACAGCCGCCGTTTGGTCTGCTCACCCACTCGGCGCATCTCCCCTGTTTCCAACACGCGCAGCAGCCCCCTTTGTCCCTCCGCCGGCAGACTCGCCAACTCGTCGAGGAACAGCGTCCCGCCGTTTGCCCCCTCGATCAAACCCGGCACCGAGTCCACGGCGCTGGTGAATGATCCGCGACGGTGACCGAAGAGTTCGCTCGTAATCATCCCGGGTGGCAGCGCACCGCAATCCACATCCACCAGCGCACCCGTTCGCCCGCTCCACTGGTGAATCGCCTGGGCCAACACCTCTTTGCCAGTCCCAGTCGCCCCAACCAGCAGCACCGGGATATCCAGGGGAGCAAACCGTCGTGCGTGCTCCACGGCGCGGCGCATGGCCAGGCTCTCGGCGACGATGGCCGGAAAGGCGGATGGACGGGAAGGCGGCAGGTCCATCGTTCGATCCTCCCGCTCCCCGCTCATCTCGCCCCCACTTCTGGCAGGTGCGGCGTCGTCACGCTGTCCGCGTCGGCGTCGTTCCGGAGGATCCGCGGGGTGATGAACAGGTAGAGTTCGGTATCACTGTCGTTCCGGCTGGTGGAGCCAAAGAGGGCACCGATGATCGGCAGGCCGGAGAGCAACGGCACGCCGGAGCGGCTCCGGTCCCGCTGCTGATCCTTGAGGCCGCCCAGCATGATGGTCTGCCCGTCGCGCACGAAGACCTGGGTGGTGGCCTCCCGGGTGGAGATGACGGGGGCGTCGAAGGCCACCTCGTTGGTCGCGGCGTTGATCTCTTGTTGAATGGCCAGCGAGACGTAACCGTCCTGATTGATCGTAGGTCGGACCCGGAGCTTGGTGCCCACGTCGCGGTACTGCACCACCCGGTCCTGGTTGTTGTTGTCGGTGGGGAGGAGCCGGCTCACCTGGACGAAGGGCCGCTGACTGCCGACCAGGAAGCTGGCCTCGGTGTTGTTGGAGGCGAGCAAGACAGGGCGGGAGATTATCCGGACGTCGCCTCGGCTCTCCGAGGCACTCAGCGTGGCATCGAGGTCGGCGCGACCGACATTGAGCAGCCGGAGGACCAGGTCCCCCAGTCCTGCACCCTTGGTTTCACCACCGATGGTTCCGTTGCCACCCCCCTTGAGGTGCTGCGGTGGCAGGAAGAGGCTGGTACCGATGGAGAAGTCCCGGGTCCGCCGGGCTTCGACGATGAGGACCTCGATCAGCACCTGCAGTGGGCGGAGATCCAATTCCTCCACTGCCGCGGCAAGGACCTCGTGGTCGTGCGGAGTCGCACGAATGAGGAGGGCGTTGGTCAGCTCGTCCGGCACTATGGTGACCCGTCCGGCCAGCGCGGCGCTTCCGGGCGGTCCGGTGGCTGGAGCGGCGGGAATCGGGGCACCCGCGGGCGGGACGTTCTGGCGATGGAGTTCATCGGACAGCGTACCAGTGGACAGGCCACGCTCCCCGGAAAACTCGCCGCCGCCTCCAAACAGCAGATTGATCGTGCCGGCGACGTCCGTGGCCCGCGCATGCCGGAGCCGGATGACGAAGAGCCGGAGACCGGTGTCGCTCGCCGGCGGCAATGGTGCCTGGGCGGGCTCCGCCGGCCGCGGCCCGATCCGGATGTAGGCAGAATCCTCCGCGTAGAGGAGACTCTGCGATTCGAGCAGGCCGCGGAGGAGCCCGGCGACCTGACTCTGGGCGACCGGTGCCGGCGTCTGCAGGGTTACCCGCGTCCCCGGCAGGCCGGAGACCATGACCGGCTTGGGGAGATAGCGGCCGAGTGATTGGACGACCGCTCGGAGGTCCGCCTCGACAAAGTGGATACTGACGCTATCGTGCTGCTCCTGCACGCCCCCGCCCTCCTGCGCGGCGAGCTGCATCGGCATCAGGAGAAGGGCGATCGCCAACGCGCCCGCCCGCCTTCCCGCCGGTGCGCCTTCCCGCCTCATGGCCATGGCTGCCTCACCGTTAGGGTCCAACTGGTATCCATGCCCGTGAGCGTCACTCGATCCTGCGTGAGTCCCGTGAGCCGGAGCCCGCCGGCCGTGTCGCCTTTGCTCATCACAACCGCCCCTTCGTGCCCGGGTATCCCTTCGAGGAGAGCGGTGGGCATGGAGCCCCACAGCACGCCGGTGAGCACCGGGTGTGGTCGGGGCATTGGGGGTGCCGCCGCGACTGCCGATGTTTGGACAGCCCCGAATCGGACAGACGGACTCCGGCGTGAAAGCCGAAAGGGGGTGCCAGCAGAGGCCAGACGGATCAGCGCTTGGCCTTGATCGTTGACTGAAGGCAATGCGTCCCCTGGCACTGGCTGCGGTGAAGGTGTGTCAGATTTCCGCTCACGACGAACCGCGAGTCCGGCTGAGATCGGCGCGAGCAGGGCCATCGTAACCAGCGCCAGCGCCACGACGCGACGGATCATGAATGCACCGCGGCGGCCAAGTACCATCCCGTGAGCCGGAGCTCTACGTGCAACTGCTCCGGCTGCGCGGCGCTGGCGTAGGGATCGGCCGGGGTCACCTGAATCCGATCGGCTCGAAGGGCCACCGGGTCCCGCGCCAGCACCGCGAGGAGTTCCGCGAGGCTGCGGAAGTCGGTGTTCATCACCGCGGATGCCGTGAGTCGCTGGAGCGATCCCGCGGTGGTGGAGTCGGGCACTGCCTCGAGCGAGACGAGCTGCGCGTGGTGCCGGAGGGCGAGCATCGTGAGTTGGCCGGACAGATCGCTCAAAGCTGCCGACGCAGTGGGTCCGACCAGGAGGCGTGGGGCTAGGGCGACGACTTGCCCGGTCAGGCTGCGGGCGGAGTCCTCCATCGCCGAGAGGCCCCGAATCGCCGCATTGGTCTCCGCGAGCAGGGTCCGCCGTTCCTCCAGTCGGGAGCGCGAGCGGTTGACCCGGTCCGCGACTGCGGGCACCACGCGGAGACCGAGCACGGCCAGCAGGACCATGCCGCCGCCGAGCGAGAGAGCCAGGCGATCGCGCGGCGTCATGGAGCGGGCTCCCTTCCCAAGCGGATCGTGAACCGCTCCCAGATCACCCCCCCGGAGGAGTCTCGGCTGCCGCTCTCCGTCAGGCGCACGTCTCGAAGCCCTGAAACGGCAGCGAGTCGCTCGGCTACGACGTGTGCCGTCGCGGCTCGGCCCTCCAGGTCTCCCGCGCCGAACGGATCAAGCTCGAGCCTGGTGAGCAGCATCGAGTCGGGGAGTGCGGCGATCACGTCCTGGAGGCGGGTCGCCAGGGCGGCAGTCTCCCGACCGAGGGTCGCCACCGAATCCACCATGGCCGAGGCGCTGTCCATCGCCCGACGGGCCGCGGCGAGGGCAAGGCGTGGCTCCTCAAGCCGGCCGAGGTCGCGATCCACCACGCGTGCCTGCCAGGCAATCCATCCGGTGAGCACACCCGCCGTCAGGGTCCACAGCAGCAGCGTGCCGGCGGCGAGGTGGGCAACGTGCGTCCATGCCTGGCGCTCCCGGCGGATGCGCTCGTCGGCTGGGAGGAGCGACAGCCCTGGGCCCGTTTCCGCCGCGACGATGTCCGTCAGGCCTGCTCCGCCCTCCCTAGCACCAGCAAGGATGGCCTCGGCAAGCGCGGCGTCGACGGCGATAGCATGCACGACGAGTCCCTCGGGAAGATTACGAGTAGAGTGGGTCACGGCGGTGACCAGCGGATGACCGTTCTGGCGAAAGAAGCGGGCGGCCCCGCGTGCCACGAGGCGATCGAGCTCCCGGTGTGGCACCGGCGGGAGGTCGACGAGGTCGCGCCGCTGCACCACCGCCGGCTCCAGCACCACCAGTAGGCGGTCCGGTCGGCCGTTGCCACGCGCCTGCCGGGCAATCGCGGCGCGCAGCTCAGGGCCGGTCTGATAGGGCTGCTCATCCGTCCACCGCCCGTCGGTACCGCGCGGTGCCCGGCCGACCGCACCCGCCTCGACGTGCAGCTCCACTCGCGTCGTCATCGGGCCTCCCGCCGAATGATGGCTAG
>JBDTTN010000146.1:0-6799 GCA_039930625.1 Gemmatimonadota bacterium
AACACATTTCCTACGACGTAGATCTGATCTGCTCCGGTTGCGACTCCGCAGCTAATCCGGACGAACGCATCGGACAGTGTATGCGTGCTACTCGGGCGGTGGTGTCCATTGAAATGTGGCAGCCACGATGAGCCATCTGTGGGTAGGCTCACCGCAATGAAATCGCCATGGCGAGGGAACACGCGGGTGGGCGCTGTTGGGAGATCACGCTGCAAGGTGGTGACGACCGGATATGTGACCAGGCCGGCGAAGGTGTCCTCGGAGAGGAAGGCAACCTCCTCAACGCCTGCTTCAGCGAGTTGCTGACGCAGGCGGGCGGCGGACTGAACGTAGGCAAACTTCTCTGGGGTAATGAAGACTAGCCGACCCTTCGGGGCGAGCACCCGCATGGCCTGCTCAAAGAACAGGGCGTAGAGGTCAAACCGCCCCGATGCTGCACTGTACTGCCGGCGGTAGTAGTCCCGCTCATCCGCGGACAATGCGGTAATCGAGACATATGGGGGATTACCAATGATGTAGTCGAAGCTCTCAGCCATGCCATGGAGGAAATCGGCCTCGATGAGTGTGACATTGGCCTGAGCGCCGAGCACGGAAGCCGCTTGCCGAAGCAAAGTTGGATCTGAATCGATTCCTGTGATACATGGGGCTGGCGAGCCACTGCGCTGAACCCACCGCAAGACCCCCTCGATGAACGCGCCAGTTCCACAGCCAGGGTCCAGAAGCTTCATGCCTGGACGAGGTGGGGTCCTGGCAAAGAGCTTCTCGACCATCTGGTCAACTACGGAGTCTGGTGTTGGAACAAAACCCTTCAAATCTGCGCCTCGTGGATTGCTCGTTCCTGAAAGATACTCATCTGAGCTCAAATGCTGGCATCAAACAAACGCGATGGTCGAAGGCTAGCTGTCGTCCGGCCGGGCGCGTTTCACCGAAGTCAGATCTTGGCAGGCCCTGAAGAGGACGCGGTTTAGCTCCAGCTCAGTCGGGACGGGGGCAGCCTTGTAAGTAGTAGGGCTGGAATCCGAGACGGGACCAAAACAGAAAACACCTACAGCATCGCTTACCAAGGTTGCATGTTGGGCAAGTCGTATCACGCGCGCATGATCCGTAGCGCTAATGACTCGAGCTGCAAGGAATAGGTATGAGCGCGGCTTTACTGAGCGGAGCCATGATGTCAGATCTCCGGTGATACTGGTTGGGCTGGTTCCAGCCTGGGCCTGAAGTCTGGCGTACTCAGCCTTCAGGTCGATGGTCTTGAAGCCGACCTCCTTTATGCGCTTGTCAACATCCGCTGAGCCCGGCCTGCCAATCGGTTTCGCCGAGGGGCTTCCGGGGTGCTTGGGGGTGCCCAACGCCTTGGCCTCGAGGATGAACTCGATTGCACCCTTTCTGGGAAAGGTCACATCCAAATTGTGTCGGGGGATGATCAGCCCAGGTACTCTTCCACGGCTATAGAGCTGGACCCCGGCGCAGTTCTCGAGAAGGAGGGCGAGAAGGTCGTTAAAGAAGTCACCCTTTCCATTCTGCAGGTCCCCCATGTCCGCGATACCGCTCGACACATTTTGATCAAACCCCTCCATCGCCTTGAGAAACAGGCCCTCGACATTGGTCCATGACTTGGGCGCCAAGGCAACGGCTGCCGAATAGGCCGCCTTAAGCGGCGCGCAGCCAGCCTTCTGCGCTACTCTGGCGCTCGTAGTGCGCGGCCGGTCAGGTTGTGCCATGCCTGCCTGAGAGCGAAATGGGTGGAGAGGGGGCCTATCACGAACCGTGCTAAGGTAAGTGCGGCACAGGCTTACCTCAACAGCTTGTCGGGCGAGGCGAAGGCCGTCTAACGCCCCGGAATAGTTGTAGGGCCGCGGCGCGTACACCCTAGTGTGGTACACCTGTACAGGTGATGCCAAGAACCGCACTACCGCGGCGAGCGTTGCACTTCACACTTGAATTCACACGGCGGCAGTCTATCTGAGCCGGCGGCCGATAAACGTGGCCACAGACGCAGCAATACCAACAAGGAGTTCAACGTCGTCGCGGTTCAAGTCACCGCCCTCGCGGAGGTGACGCCCTTGGTCCGACGCAAAGCCCCACAGCTTCTCCAAGGCGAGGTCGAGTGGTTTCGGCACTCGCCCAGGATTCCTCTTAAGTAAGTCGCCCAGGGTAGCATTGGCGTCGCCGGTCGCTGCGCGCATGGCACACTCAACTGCGGCCATCGAATGGTGTAGGGCACCGGTCAAATCAGGGTGCGGTCGGCGGGATAGGTCCAGGAGGGCTTCGTGGATCTCGGATTGAGCAGTGGGGAGCTTGGCTGCCCCCAGGGCCTGCCTAGCCTGATGAACCGCGGCTTCGAATGCCTCCGGGCCACGCACCTCGATTGTCCCGTGGACTAACTGCCAACCGATGCCATTCTCCTTGAAGTATGCGTTGATCTCCGCTTCAAAAGGCTCAGACCGTGGATACATACCCTCGTTCTGATCGGCGTAGAGCGCCTCGATGACATCATACACGTGGTACCAGTCGCACGCATGAAGTAGACTGCCAACTTCATGCCAGACATTGGGATAGTCACTCCAGTTGTTGTCGTCCGGCATCACTCGAAGAACCCGGCAGACAATGGATCGTAAGCCCTTGGGCGTCCAGCCGAGTTCAATCGCAATCTGAAGGATGGCGTCGCGCAGCCCGGCGGGCGCATCATCCCTGATCGTGATCTCGGCCTCCCGAGTAGTGAAGCCGCGTCTCTGCGAGAACCGTTCAGGGCTCAGAGTCATCTCCTCGTCTGCGGAACGCCCGGCGCCTAACGTCTGCGCATAAGCTGCGAAGCGCGGTTCATTTGCGCCAGTAGTTCCGGGGAAGCTGGCCGCGCTTCGGCAGCTTCATGCGCCGGTTAGCCCGCGTGGTAGACCGCAGCATCGAGTTTCCTGTACAGGAAGGACAGGAAGCTGAGAACATCCAAACAATCGTCGCGGCCGATCGGCCATTCAACAGCCGGTTCATGTGCCGTCGGATTGCGGATGGCCGCCATCAGCCCGGCCGAAAGGAACTTGATCCCTTCCTGGACGTTGCGGTCTGTGTCCGTCTTTCCTGGCGTGACCTTCAGGACGCCTTTGTCAGCGCCCCAAACCGCGAGCATAAGATCTTGGCCATCTTTGCTGCTCCTAGCCTTCTCCCTTACCGCCTTATTGTAGGCTTTGGAACACTCGAACACCGAGTGGAAGTAGTTGCGCTGGAGGAAGAGCGACTGGCCGTGCTTGACGACCTCAGGATGCAGCCCGCGAGCAGCGAAGGCTAGGCGTTCTTCCTTGGTCGCCGTTACGCTTGCCACGCCACCTTCGACCAGAATGCGCTCAACGGCTGCGCGATGTTGCTCAGGAGCAATGCTAAGGCAGAACTGGGCAAGCAGGGAGCCACGTCGATCCTCTTCCATCGCCTGCTTGCCAAGCGTCATGATCCAGTCGTAGACGAGCTGTGCGCGCTGCGAGGTAATGGACTCGTTGGGAAAGGCTTCCTTATTGAAGCGGAACAGCGCGGCAGCGGCCCGACCGATTTCGTTGACGGTCGCGTCGTACTTGAGTGTGTCACCAACTTGGGTTGCGATAAGTCGGATGTTCAATAGTGGCTCGTCATGCGGGCTAACTAGGATTCGATTCTCCGACGTCACCTGTACCAATCCCGGACATCGCCGGAGGTGTTTGCAAACCTTCTGTCGGGCACCTGACACAATACCACCAGCAACTCAATCCAGCAACGAAGGTTGTGGGAACTCGAGAGTAGTTGGCTCTACCCACTGTGCCCGCCCGACAACGACGCACATCTGACCCAACCCTGACCGCCCCCCCTACCTCCCCCTCCCCCACAGCGCCTGCCACACCCCCTGCACCGCCGCCACCAGCTCGTCGTCCATCAGCTCCCGTTCCGCGTCCGTCTGCGCCACGAGCTGCGCCTGGGCCGCCACGCTGCCCGACTGCGGGAACGCCGCGATCCGCTCCACCGCCACCAGCAGCTCGTCTACCTGCGCCCGGCTCAGCCGCCCCGCCCACTCCGCCTCCGTCCGCCGCATCCCCACAAGGAACCCGCTCGCCCAGCGCGCCGCCCGCCGGCAACTCCACTCCCACCCCTCCGGCAGCGCCCACTCCCCCGACGCGAACTCCCGCCGCCTGACGCTCCGCCAGTGCCGCACCAGCAGCGCCAGCATCCCCCGCTCCTCCGCCACCGCCAGCCGCTCGAGCAGCTCCGCCCCGTTCCGCCCCCCGAACACCGAGGCGTGCCAGCTCGCCGGCATCTGCGGCCCCGGCACCAGCACCAGCGCGGTGAGAAAGCCGTCCAGCATCATGAAGCCGTCGAGCTCGCCCCCCGGACAGCCGAATTCCAGGAACTCGCCCAGCAGCCGCTGCTCCTCCCCATCGAGCGGCAGCTCGAGCACTCGCTCCGCCGCCCGCCGCCCGCTCCGGATCTCTCGTGGCATGCTCACACCCCCTGACTTGTCGGCGACGCCCCTTCCACCTCTGTCGCCTTGCCTGCCCCAGACTTGCCCCACCGGACACTCCGCGCCTCCCGCCACTCCGCCCGCTTCTCCGGATGCCCCGCCAGCCGGATCCGATTGAGCGCGTCGAGATGCCGGATCACCAGAAGCCCCTCCTGCGCCAGCAGCTCCAGCTCGGCGTTCGCGGCCGCAATCGCCTCGATCGCCGCCGCCCGCCGCTCCGCCGCCGCCGCATACCGCCCCAGCACATCGCCGAGCTCCTCCAGCATCCCCTCCGGCATCCCGTACCGGTTGAGCAGCTCCGCCGACCGAAGCGCGGTGTCGAGCGCGGCCCGGGCCCGCTCGAGCGGAATGAGCCTCGTGAGGCTCCCGAACCGGAGCGCCGCGCCGAGTTCCGCGTCACCCTCATGCAGCGCCGCCGCCCGCGCGAGCCCCACCACCTGCGCCAGCAGTTCGAGCAGCGGGCCGGCGCACCCGTCCCGCTCGGCAGTCGCCGCCGACAGCTCCCCCTGCGCCCTGAGCTTGATGCCGAACAGCGCCCGGGTCCGCTCGGCCAGCCGTTCCAGCCGACCGACCGCCTTCTGCGCGGCCGCACACAGCAACTCGGGATGACGACGGAAATAGCCCAGCACCCGCGGGACACACTCGAGCTTGAGCCGAACGCTGGTAGGCATCGAGACCGGTCCTTTCGGTCACCCGGACGACCACCGCTGCCGGGCCACCGTGATGGTGGAAGTGTCGCGTGCAGTCAGAACGGAGGCGGGAGACGCGAAGAGCGTGCCGAACTGTGCGCCAGCGCACACACCACACGGAAATTATTGTCCGGCTTGATGTTAGGCGCGTCACCGAGGCTCATAGGCACGCCTGACCGAGTGTCTCGAGTGTCTACCCGGACACACCAATCCCCTGACCTCCACCGTGGAGATCAGGGGATCGTGCCGGTCGATTCACTCATTTGCCCGAGGTGCCATCAGCCGCCGGAGGGGTGACCGGACCCGGCGCGGGAGCCGGTGCCGGTTCGGGGAGATCCGCCGGGTGCGCACTGGGCCAGGCGACGTTTCTGGCGCTCTTCCAGGCCGCCTTGAGTTCCCGATTGTCCTTGAACCGGACCCGATGAATGGCATCCAGATTCTTCACCACCCGCATCAGATCGGTGACGGTGCCGTCCAGATCCTTGCTGGCACCGACCTGATCCGCCTGCGCCTGACGCTGCCGTTCGAGCACCGCCTCGTACGCCGCGATGTCGGCGGCGAGGTCCGTCAACAGCGCATCGGTGAGACCATACCCCGCCAGCACATCCTTGACCGTGGTGGCTTCGGCGACCGCAACCCGCGCGATCTGCAGCAGCTTGGCTTCGCTGCTCCGAGGCCGAGGCAGCCTGCGATGCACCGCCAGATCGGGATGTTCCTTCGAAGCGGCCCTGGCGATCCCGAACAGCGACGCCAGCGAGTTGTCGATGCGAGTGCGAAGCTCGGCCTTCTGCTCCACCGCCGCCGCGACCACCGTGATGCTCTGACGCTGCTTGAGCTGAAGGAGATCAGCCCGGCCCACCGTGTCGACCAGCCGCGCCACCACCGGAGCGGTGGCGGGATTGTCGTCGGGATGCGCGTGACAGAACACCACCACGCGTCCTCCCATGTCCAGCTTGAGACGAATATGTGTATCCACATGTTACCTGCTTGTGTGTGATCCGAAGACCACGGTGAATAAGGAAACCGGACTCTTCGGGGAGCCTCGGCGCGACAACCAGGTCCAGCCCGAACCGGCCCCGGTCGGACACCACCTCATGCGACCTTCGTGCCAGCGCGGGAATCTCTGTTAGGCACAGTGATGCGAGCGCAATGAATGCTGAGACGAGTGCGGTAAGGAAAGTGCGGAGGCAGGTCAGGAGAGTGGGGAGGGAGGTAAGGAGGGCTGGGCGCGCGGTAAGGAGAGTGGGAGGTGAGGTAAGGAACACGGGGAGGGAGGTAAGGAACGTGGGGCGCGTGGAAAGGAGAGTGGGGAGCGGGGAAAGGAATGTGGGGAGCGGGGAAAGGAAAGTGGGAAGGGAGGTAAGGAGTGTGGGGAGGTCGGTAAGGAGGGTGGGATGCGAGGTAAGGAAAGTGGGAAGCGGGGTAAGGAGAGTCGGGAAGAAGGTAAGGAAAGTGGGGCGCGAGGTAAGGAGCGGAGTACACGTCCCGGATAATCGAGGCCGGACGCTCGGGGCGACAGACACCGGGTCGCTTCAGCGACCTGAGCCGAGCCGCGGCTGCAGCCGCGAGCTCGAGCGAGCATTGGAGCGCACAGAAAGAGATCCCTCGCTACGCTCGGGATGACAAACGCCCT
>JBDTTN010000147.1:0-6793 GCA_039930625.1 Gemmatimonadota bacterium
CGCTCGCCGTGCCGGTGAGGACCCGCTTTGCGAACAGGGCCTTCTGCACCTCGGCAGCGGGCCGAGTCAGGCAGAGCCCAAGCAGCAGCCCGCGACCCTGAACGCCGGTGACCTGCGGGCCGAGCTGCTTCCGCGCCTGGGTGGCGAGGTACGCACCGATGTCGGTGGCGTTGGCGATGAGCTGCTCGGACTCGATGACGTCGAGTGTGGCCAGGGCTGCCGCGCAGGGCACTGGGCCGCCACCGAAGGTGCTGCCGAGGTCGCCGGTGCGGATCGTGGCCGACACCGCTTCCGTCGTTACCACGGCGCCGATCGGCAGACCCGAGGCCAGGCCCTTGGCAATGGTAAGGATATCAGGCACGACGTCGAACGCCTCAGCCGCGGTGAAGGCGTTGCACCGCCCCACACCGCACTGGATCTCATCATAGATGAGCTGCACGCCGTGTTCGGTGCAGAGCTCCCGGATTCGGCGGAGAAAGGCGGGATCGCAGGCGCGTGCCCCACTCATCCCCTGCACCGGCTCCAGGATCACCGCGGCGACGGTCGGGTTGATGGCGCGCTCAAGGCCTGCGAGCTGATTGAAGGCCAGCTTGCGTGAGAGCGGCATTCCCGCGCGGAGCGCCCCTTCCTCATACTTGGCGCCGTCGGTCACGGCCAGGCAGGCGACGGTGCGTCCATGCCAGCCACCTTCAAGCGACACGATCGGCTTGCGACCGGTCAGCTTCCGGGCGAGATGCATGGCGTTCTCGTTCGCCTCCGCCCCCGAATTGCAGAAGAACACCTTGCCCAGCGGTGCGGGACAGAGCGCGGCCAGCCGCTCGGCAAGCAACTCGCGATTGGGATGCGGGACTGCGGTAGAATAGAAGAGCAGCTTCTCGGCCTGCTCCGCGATGGCGCGCACCACTGCGGGATGACTGTGGCCGGTGGACGAGACGGCGTGGCCGCCGTAGGCGTCGAGCCATTCGTTGCCATCGGCATCGATGAGCCAGGAGCCACGCCCCGAAACGGGGCGCACCGGGAACTGGGCGTAGACGGGGAGAAGCGCGGACTCGGCCTTCAGCATGGGAACATTCCGGCGAATCGGAGCCCGGCGGTCTCCGGGATGCCTAACGAGAGATTCATCGCCTGCAGGGCCTGTCCTCCGGCACCCTTCACCAGATTGTCGATGACGACCATCACCTGGGCCTCGCGCCCGTCGGCGGACTGCACCGCCTGGATGATTGCGTAGTTGGTGCCGACGGCGTGGGTCAGTTCCGGCGGCTGATCCACCAGCCGGACGAAGGGCCGGCCCCGGTAGGCGCTCCTGAAGAGCGCCGGCACATCACTGGCCGATGCGCGACCGTCCACGGCTCCGAGGTCCACGTGCAGCGTGAGATGGATGCCGCGGACGAACGGACCGGAGTGGGTCATCAGCCGTGCACGCGCCGCAGGGTCACCGCGCCACTCCCGCCAGCGCTGCAGGATCTCGGCTTCATGCCGGTGGTTGAGCACCGAATAGGCGAAGAGGTTGTGCGCCCGGGCAGGATGATGCGTCGTCGGCTTGGGATGCACCCCGCTGCCGCTGGAGCCGGTCACGGCGAAGAGCGCGGGGATTCCGGTCAGGCCGCTCCTGGCCAGCGGGTACAGGGCGAGCTGCGCCGCTGTCGCGAAACAGCCTGGCGCCGCGAGCGCCTGTTTCCCGAGGAGTTCGGTGCCCAGGACATCGGCCAGCGCATAGGTGAAGCTGGGGACCAGCTGGGGAGACGGGTGCTGGCCGTAATAGCGGGCATAGAGCTCAAGGTCACTCACCCGGAAGTCCGCCGCGAGGTCGATGACCAGACCCGGACTCGCCGCGAATATCTCCTCGGCCACTTTGGAGCTTTCGCCGTGCTCCAGCGCGAGGAAGACCACATCCGCTCCCCGCGCCGCTTCGGCTGGCGAGGCGCCGGAGAAGCGCACGTCCGTAAGGGGCGCCAGGGCGGGATGTACCTCGCCTACCGGCACACCAGCCTGGCTGCGGCTGGTGGCGAGGACATCGCCAACCTCGGGATGCTGCAGCAGCAGCCGAAGCAGCTCGCCGCCAGCATAGCCGGCGGCGCCGATGACCGTGACGCGGAGCGACATCAGACGGTCGCGTGCTCCGGCTGCCGGCTCTCGAGCGCGGCCCGCACGACGTCGATCAGCCCCTGTGCGTCGCGCAGCGCGTTGTGCGCCGGGATCTGCAGCTCGGCCTTGATGTAGTCGCGCCCGACTTCGTTGTCGGTCGCGGGACCGGTCAGTACCGTCACCGGAAGGCCGAAGAGGTCGCGCATGAGGGTCACCGATCCCCAGCAGCCGACCGGATCGGGCGCGGCCATGACGTAGGCCGCACCAACGGCCGTGAGCTCCGGATCGCGCAGGATGTCCTGGACGCCGTACTCACCCAGGATGCCGTCGCCGAGTTCGGCGACGATGACATCGGGCTTGGAGGCACCGAGCCGGTTGAAGATCCCCTTCGCCGCGGTGACCGTGAGACCGGCGCGCGTGGTCGCGATGCCGGTATCGTTGAACGTCAGTGAGGCAACCGCTCCCGCATCGAGCATTGAGAGCGAATCCCGCATCAGCGACACACCGGTGAGCTTGCACGCCGCGACGCGGAGCCCCGAACGGGTGAGGCCCCGCACCAGCTCGGTGGCGGCCACGGTCTTGCCGGCGTTCATGCAGGTGCCGGCCACGTAGACCACCGGCACCTGGCCCTCGAGCCGATCGGCGAGCGGCACCGAATGATCCTTGATGTGCGCCGGTCGGCCGATACGGTCGCCCAGCGCCGGGAAGGAGAGGATCGCCCCCAGGACCTCGGCCTTGAAAGGCGCGCCGTTCTCGGGACTCGCCGAAGTGCACTTGCCCAGGATGCCACCCAGGTTGAGGATCTCGATCGTGTCGCCCACGGCGATGGTGCTCGGGACGACGCCGGCATAACCCCGCAGCGCCCTCCGGTGACCGAGCGTCCCGGCCAGCACATCGCCGGCGCGGAGCGACACCATGCGGCCGCTCAGGTCCTCGACGGTGTTGTAGCTCGACTTGTCGTGCAGGATGCGCACGGCGAGGACGTAGCCCTCGGTGGCGATGATTTCGTCGCCCACGATGACTTCGGCGGCGAGGTGCGCGTTGCGGGTCGAGGATGAGATGCGATCCAGCCGGACCCGTGTGGTCTTCACCATCGATACTCCTTACCTGGCGGCGACTTTGGCCGCGAGCAGTTCGGGGATCGCCGAGACGCGGCTGAACGCGCGCGCCTCCGCACCAGTCCAGAGCCGGTTCTCCTCGCCATAGGTGGCGACGCTCCGGTCCATCATCGAGAAGGGGCTGCGGGTCCCCACGACCTGGAACCGTCCCGGGGCGACCAGCACACGGGTGTCCCCGGTGACCCGCTGCTGGCTGCTCGCCAGAAAGGCTTCGATGTCCCGAAGCGTGGGGTCGAAGTAGTGGCCCTCATGCAGCCGGTCGCCGTAGAAGGTGCCTAACTGGTCCTTCCAGAAGGCCTGCCACTTTGTGAGCACCAGCTTCTCGAGTTCCCGGTGGGCCGCGATCAGGAGCAGCGCCGCGCCGGCCTCGAAACCGATCCGGCCCTTGATGCCCAGTGCGGTTTCGCCGACGTGGATATTGCGGCCGAAGCCGTAGGCCTCGCCGAGGTCTCCCAGGTAGCGGATCAGGTCGGGACCGCCCTGGGCGCCACCATCGATGGACACCGGCACGCCTTCGCTCCAGCCGATTACGATCTCGCGCGGGGCAGGGGCGCTCGCCGGAGGATCGAGCAGCTCCGCCGGCGGCCCGGCCCAGGTGTCGTGGGTCCAGCCGCCGCCCCAGGTGGTGCCCCAGAGCCCGCGGTTGATGGAGAAGGAGCCAGCCTTGGGCGGCACCGGAAGCTTGCGCGCCTCGAGAAAGGCGATCGACTGTTCCCGGGTGATCGCTTCGTCGCGGATCGGGGTGACGATCAGCAGCTCCGGTGCGAGCACCCGGAAGGCGATATCGAAGCGCACCTGGTCATTGCCGGCGCCGGTGGAACCGTGCGCCACCGCCGTGGCACCGATGGCCCGGGCCGCGTCGATCACGGAGAGCGCCTGCTGGGTGCGCTCAGCGGAGACGGAGAGAGGATAGACCCCGCCGCGCAGGACGTTGCCCTGAATCAGGTAGCGCACGAAGCGATCAAAGACCGCCTGACGGGCATCGATGGTGTGGTGCTGCACGGCACCGACGGCCGCGGCCTGCTGCGCAATGGCGGCGAGTTCGTCGGCCGTGGCGCCGCCGGTATCGACGTAGACAGTGTGGACGGCCCACCCCTGTTCCGCGAGGTGCGGGACGCAGAAGGAGGTGTCGAGGCCGCCGGAAAAGGCGAGGACCAGTGTCTTCATGGCGGGTAAATATGCATTATGCAGTTTCCAGCGCAAGAGCCGCCCGCGGTTGCCGGGGAGCTGTCCTCCCGGGTAGTCTTGCCCCACGCGCGATCGCGGTATCCACCCGCCGCACCGCCGCGCGGCTCACCCTTTGAAGCGGCCGGTTCCCTCGGCCTGGAGCAACCCGATGGCCCTCGATGATCCCGATTTCTCCGATGTGAGCGGCGGCAGCTCGTCCACCGCGGACGCCAAGGGTGGACGGACCTACACCGTCGCCAAGGGCGACAGCCTCTCCAAGATCGCCAAACAGTTCTACGGCGACGCCAAGCAGTGGAAGAAGATTCACGAAGCGAACAAGGACACCATCAAGAACCCCGATCTGATCTTTCCCGGTCAGGTCATCAAGATTCCCGACGCCTGAAACAACCGAGGTAGCATGAATTATCGTACCCAACACTCTGCGCTCTGCCTGCTCGCGATGATGTCACTCGCCAGCTCGGCATGCAACAAGAAGGAAGCTCCCGCGCCGGCCGAGCAGCCAGCGGCACCAGCGCCCGCCGCGCCGCTCACCGTCGCGTCGGTCGAAGTCGGCAAGGCCATCGACGCCACCAAGGCCCTGACTGGCGCGACCACGACCTTCGGCCCGAAAGACACGATCTACGTGTCGATCGGGACGACCGGTGTCGGCAACGATGCCGTCGTCGCCGCCAAGTGGAGCTTTGTGAAGAAGGATGGCAGCCTCACGACGGTAAACGAGAGCTCGCAGACCATCACCACAACCGGCCCCTCCAGCACCGAGTTCCACATCACGAAGGCGACACCCTGGCCGAAGGGGAAGTATCGCGTCGAAGTCACCCTCGGCGGAGCGGCCGCCGGCTCGAAGGACTTCGATATCCAGTAGCCGACCGGCGCGAGCTGGCTTCATGCCAGCTCCGCCTGACTGGCGGCAGCGTTACCAGCGTTTCGTAATTATTTCGACGACCTCCGCGAGATGGACCAGATCGCGGAGGTCGATCGTTTCTGCCGGCGAATGCGAGTAGCGGAGCGGCCAGCCGATCGCGACGTCGGGGACGCCGTAGGGAAGAAAGGTGGACCCGTCGTTGCCCCCGCTCGTCGTCCCGTACTGCAGCGGAATCCGCTGGGCGCGGGCGAGCGCCCGCAGAGAATCCACCAGGGCAGGTGGTGCAGCCGCACTGTTGTCGAGGGCACGAATGACCGGGCCCTTCCCGAGCGGCGCCAGCGCGTAGCCCTTGGGATCGAGGGGGGCGTCCGACGAGACGAAGGTATCAATCGCGTGGACCCGCGCCGGCTTCGAGCCGAGCTCGTCGGCCACGACCTTGGCTCCCTCCAGTCCGATCTCCTCCCGCACACTCCAGACAAACATCACCGCGTGATGCAGCCGAGCGGGGTCGAGCCGGCGGAGCGCGAGAAGCAGTGCCGCACAACCCACCCGATCGTCGAAGGCACGGCCCGTCGCCTTCGTCCCGGCGAGCCGGGTGTATCGCTTCGGCATTGTGATCGAGGTGCCCACCGCGATGCCTAACGCCTCGGTCGCGGCGCGGCTCGCGGTGCCGACATCCACTCGGAGTGCGCTCGGGTTGTGTCGGGTCGGCAGCGAGTCCCGCGGCGTAAAGACGCCCGGCACGATGCCGACGGCGGTATGCACCAGCGCCGGCTCCGCCTCGTAGAGCGAGGTGAAGAAGCCGCCTCGGGGCTCGAGTTCCAACTGACCATTGTCCCGGATGGCGGTCACCCGGAAACCCAGCTCGTCGAGGTGCGCCACGAACACCACGAGCGGATCGCCATGGCCGACGGTCACGCGGAGATTACCGGCGGTGTCGGTCTCGGCGTGGGCCCAGGAAGGCAGCAGGCTCCGGACGAGGTCACGCACCGGCCCTTCCGCCCCCGAAACGCCATAGGCCTCGACCAGTGGCGCCAGCACCCGCTCGGCCTCGGTGACGGTGAGCGGTCGCTGGGCGAGGAGCGGGTGAGAGGAAAGCAGGGTGAGGAAAAGTGCAGCGAGGTATCGCGGCTTCATTCGCCACCTCCGATCCGCACGCGAAGTGCGCGCTCCAGCGCCTCGGCGTCGGTGAGCGACACCGTCTCCACTACCGTCCCCGCGTAGCGAACCCTCAGCCCCATGCTCTCATAGCTGGGAAGGTTTTCCGGGTCCGGTGAGGCGGGTCGATTCGCTGGCGGGTCGCCGGAGACTGCCTCCAGGAGCAGCGCATCGCTGAATGGGCCTCGCGTCTTGGCGATCGTGAGCAGCCCGCGTCGGGTGAACGACTGTTCCACCACGAAGGCGACGGTCACGCTGCCGCGGGCCGGCGTCGCTCCTCGCGCGGCCCGCAGCAGCGCCGCACACGCCGCCCGGCGGCCGGCCACTGGCGCGGCGAGCAGGTTGTCGCCGTAGCGCTGCGGCGCCTTGGCCCGCGCGAGTG
>JBDTTN010000148.1:0-6727 GCA_039930625.1 Gemmatimonadota bacterium
TGGCCGCGCAGGGTGCCGCCTTCCAGAGCGGCGCAGCGGCCCAGGGCTCGACCCTGCCCGCTACGGGATACACGATCACCAACCTGTTCGCGGCATTCGGCGCGGACATGGACGTTGCCGAGGCCGGCTCCAACTACTCCTCGGTGAACCTGCCGTTCGCGCTGGGATACGTCTATGACCACGCGCTCAGCAAGCCGACCGACTGGCAGTTCGATCCATCCATCTTCGGGGCGCCGTTCTTCGAGGGTTCCGGCTTCGTCGGCGTGAAATACCTCAAGAGCCCGACCGGCGCCGGCGCCATTCAGCTCTTCAGCAACACCATCAACGGCCAGCCGTTCGCGGGCGCGGTGAACGACCCGCGAGACGTGTCGCAGCTGTATCGCTACCTGTCGGGTACGCTGAGCCCGGCGACGGGCGACCAGCCGTGCAACACCGGTACGCCCACGGTGACCCGCATCTGCTTCGTCAACAACACCTCGCCGCAGGACATGCGGTTCTTCCAGTCCTCGACCCCGCTGACGCTGGCTCCAGGCGAGGGCGGGTCGATCGTCGTGGCCTATATCTTCGCCGGTCCGGTGAAGAGCGGCGGTTGCCCAAGTGCGAGCTGTGACGTGAAGCCGGGCCTCGCCACCCTGACCAACAGCGTGACGGCGATGACCACCACCGGTGTCAATACCATCGACACGATCACCGGCTTCAAGAGCTACAGCGACCTGAACGCCGATGGCATCGCGAGCCAGGATGAGTTCACCGTGGTCCCGGGCTCGCTGCTCGGCAAGTCACTGGTGGCCCAGGCGGTGTTCAACGGCAAGTTCCTGCTGCCGTTCGCGCCGGCGTCGCCGGACTTCTTCCTGATTCCCGGCGACAATCAGGTCACCGTGCTCTGGAAGCCAAGCACTTCCGAGACTTCGGGCGATCCGTTCTTTGCGCTGGCGAGTGCGCCGACGGTCCTCGATCCGCTCACCGGTCTTCCGATTGCAAACGCCCTGTATGACCCGAACTATCGTCAGTTCGACGTCGAGGGCTATCGGGTCTACCGCGGTCGGGTGGATGCCCCGAACGAGCTGACCTTGCTGGCGCAGTACGACTACAGTGGCACGTTCATCACCGACTTCACCGGTGTGATCAACCCGGTGCCCGACTGTGCTCCGGAGCTCGCGATCAACAGCGGCTGCGTGGTACCGTTCGCGCCGAACCTGAAGGATGGCACGCAGCTCACACAGAGCACCAATTATCCGCTGATTGGTGACGTGATCCAGCTCAGCGTGACGGGTCCTTCCAAGGGCCGCCTGGCGCTGGCCAACGGCCAGGCCATCATCACCAAGGCGGATACCGCGGTGATCGGCGGGGGCAAGAACGGCCCCTGCGGACCGAAGTCGGTCTGCCCGCCGCTCGATGATACTGGGGTTCCCTTCGTCTACGTCGATCACGCACCGCGCAACAATTTCCGTTACTTCTACTCGGTGACCGCGTTCGACGTGAACTCGATCGAATCGGGCCCGAGCAGCCTGGAGTCGCCGCGCAACACCAAGTCGACGACCCCGGTCGCACCGGCGAGCAACTTCGCCAGCTCGGGTCAGGTGACCTCCTCGTCCGTGGTGGGACGCGGAGTAAGCATCCCGGCGGGGGCGTTGCCGACCATCGACGCCACCACCGGCAAGTTCAGCGGCCCCTTCCCGGCCGCCGACGGCTGGACGATCGGGCTGGGCGCCTTCGTGTCGCAGGTCCTGGCTCAGCCGGGGGCGCTGTCGGCCACGCTGGACAGCATCCAGCTTGGCAGTGCGTACAGCAACATTCCTCATCTTTACTGGTTCACCGCCTCGGCGAGTGGCGTGACCGTATCGTTCTCCCTGCCGATCGTGCAGACGCAGGAAATCGGCACCACCACCGCGACCAATCAGTTCCTTGCGGTACCGATCGACAACGGGCTGTCCGGACCGTTCGGCGGCAACAACACCTACAAGCTGCCGGGAGCGGTCAGCATGACCCTCACCGGCACGGACTACACCGGACTCTACGGCCGCGGCTGCGTCAATGGCCGGGCCGGGTTCGATGTGGGCGGTGGCTGCTCGTACAACGGGTCGCGCTGGTTTGACGGCCCGTCGCCGACGACCAATGAGACCCAGAACGACCCCATCGGCTGCAACACGGCGAATTTCTCGAACGTGGCGCAGACCTGCTACAACAACGCTGGCGCGCTGACGGGGGTCACCACGATCTCCAACACCCAGTGCTATCAGCAGACGGGTGGAAGTGTCTGCCGGCCGATGAACGGCATCTTCGCCGGAGCCTGGCGCGCGGGTGACTTCAACGTGTACTGGGGTGCAGGCGGCGTGGTCGATTCGGTCATCGACATCAGCCACAACGTCCCGGTCCCGGGTCCGGCAGAAGGATACGCGGACCATGTCAGTGCCACCTGGGGCATCCTGAATCCGGTGGCGGCGGTGGCACCGAGCCCGGACGGCTCGGCCACCCTGACCAACAAGGACTTCGCCTGCGTCGAGCCGGTCCGTTCGTATGCTCCGGGCTCATTCACCTGCCCCGTCGGCACTCCGGCTTATGTGCTGAGCAACACCGCAGTGCCGGGGCCAGTCGGCTTCTTCAGCGGCGGCAACTACCCGCCGAGCGTGCCGATCGTTCCTGCGGTCAGCAACGGAATCGGGATGTACATCGTCGGTGACATGTTCACCTTCGAGCTTGCCGGCGGCACGGTGCCGGCGGCCGGAACCGTCTGGGCGCTCCGCAAGTACGTCGGCGCGATCACCGGCGGTAACGGGTCCGGTGGCAATGAAGGGCCGTACGCCTATGCCCTTCCGGAAGGGGTGCTGCCGTTCACGGCCATTGGCGCTCAGATTCAGGCCAACTACGTCGTCTCGAACGTGCTGAGCAACCCGAACGCGACGGATCTGAAGAAGGTCCACACGGTCCCGGATCCGTACTACGTCACCAATGAGTTCGAGCAGAGCACGGACAACAAGGTCATCAAGTTCGTGAACCTGCCGCAGCGCGCCATCATCCGCATCTACTCATCCAGCGGCGTGCTGGTGCAGATCCTGGAACACAACAGCACGACCAACGGTGGTGACCAGAGCTGGAACGTCCGTAACCGGAACAATCAGGTCGTCGCCAGCGGTGTGTACTTCTATCACATCGAAGCGAACGGCGCGAGCGGTGGGTCGGCCAAGCGGGTCGGCCGGATGACCATCGTCAACTTTGCCCAGTAGTCCCCCAGGGGGCGGGCCCACACGGGCCCGCTCCACAGCCAGGAGAATGGAACAGATGAAGCACACTCTTCCCCCGCGCCTGCTGCTGGTGGCGGCCCTGCTGGGTGGGACTGCCCCGAGCCTGATTGCACAGTCAGGTACCCAGCAGGACAATACGGCCTATGGCTCGACCTCCGCGGAGTTTCTGCTCCTCGGGGCCGGCGCCCGCGGCACCGCCCTCGGCGGCGCGTACGCGGCGATCGCGAATGATGCCAGCGCCCTGTACTACAACCCCGCCGGCATCGCCCTGATGAGTCGTCCGGGCGTGACTATCGGCACCTACGATTACGTCGCGAACACCCGGTACAGCTGGGGTGGTATCGCCTTCCCGTTTGACGGCGCCTCCAAGACCGTCGGTGTGCAGATCGGCACCTTCGGCTTCAAGGACCAGCCGGTGTATACCGTGGATCAGCCCGACGGCACCGGGGCCACCTACGACGTGAGCGAGACCTTTCTGGGCCTGACCTACGCCCAGAACTTCTCGGACCGCTTCTCGGCGGGCATCACGGCGAAGTACATCTCCGACAACCTGGGCGACGCTACCGGCAAGGCCTTCGCCATCGACTTCGGCACCAATTTCCACGCGGCGCTGAACGGCCACCCGGTGAAGTTCTCGTTCGTGCTCGCCAACCTGGGCTCGAACATCGGATACAGCGGCAACGCCCTGATCAGCGGCACTCCGCGCACTCCGCTGCCGGGTGAGGATCCGGTGCCCGGCATTCCCCAGCCGAGCCAGTTCCGCACCAAGGCCTTCCCGCTGCCCACGACGTTCCGGGTGGGCCTGGCGTACGATCTGCTGACCGGCAACAGCAACCGCTTCACCTTCCTCAGCGATTTCAACCAGCCGAACAACAGCAAGGCCGGTTTCTCCGCTGGGGCTGAGTTCATGAGCAAGAACCTCGGCGGGTCGCCGTTCTCGGCCGCCCTCCGCGGCAGCTACACCTACGCTGCGGCGAACAACCTGTCCCCGAAGACCCTCGGCACCAACCTCAGCGATGAGGAGAATCTGCAGGGTCTCTCCGCCGGCGGCGGCCTGATGTACGGGCAGGGCAGTTTCAACCTCAGCGTTGACTACGCCTTCAAGTACATGGGTATTCTCGGACCCACCCACTTCGTCAGCTTCGGACTGGGTTGGTAGGGCTCGGAAGGGTGCGCGATCGGCGTGCCCCCTCGCAGAATGAGCGACCCGGGTTAGGGTCGGCTCCAGCAAGGAATAGAATGCGACGGTGGAAGATGCTGGCCGGATTCGCGGCCCTCTCGGTGCTGGCTCCGACGGCGATGGCGAGCCAGACTGGACAGCCGGTTGAATCCGTGGCGGTACGTGCCTTCCGGTTCTATCGGGCGGAAGGCCACCAGACCTTGGTGACGGCGTTCGTTGAGGTGCCGTACGATCTCCTCGAGGCCCCGACTGCGACCAATGGTGAACTCAAGTACGGGGTCGTCGTCCAGATCACCGACGCGAGTGGAATCAAATTGAACGAGGCCGCCTGGCCTGGCCGGGCCAGGGCGGATCTCCGCGGGAAGAATGCCAGCAAGCTGGAGATCCTGGATTTCTCCGTGGCGCCCGGGAAGTATCACGTGTCGGTGACGGTCACCGATTCCGTGAGCGGGCGGCAGTTCTCCAGTAACACTGACGTAGAAGCCTGGAGTGACGCGCCTGGTGCGTCGGATCTCATGCTGTCGCCGGGAATGCGATTGGTGACGGGCAGCGACTCAATGCCCCAAGTGGGTGAGCGGCGGTGGGGCAACACCATGGTGACCCAGGCGCTCAGACTGCGGCTGACGCCGGACCGGGCCAAGGCGTACTACATGTTCGAGGCCTACGTCGCTGCGCCCGACTCCGGTACCATGCAGGTCAAGGTGACGGACTCGACGGGACACCAGATGATCGCTACTCGGCCGGCACCGGTTCGCCTGGCGACCGGCGGCTCGGTGCTCAAGGGCCAGCTGGATCTGGCCGGGCTTCCGGCGGGGCGCTACCGGATGACCATCGAGTTGAGCACCTCCGACTCAAAGCAGGAACGGTCAGATGAGTTCACCATGGCCGACCTGCAGGAGACGCTGGAGAGTCAACAGGGGCTGGCCGCGCTTGAGCGGGAGTCCGATGCGGGCTTCTTCGGGGCGATGACCGAGGCTCAACTCGACGAAGCGGAAGCGCCATTGATCTACCTGGCGAGTTCCGATTCGCTGTCGGTCTGGAAGAGCGGACTGTCGCTCCAGGCCAAGCAGCAGTTCCTGACTCGCTTCTGGACATCACGGGACCCGACGCCGGGTACGCCGAAGAACGAACTGCGGGACCAGTTCTACAGCCTCATCACCCAGGCCAATCGGAGCTACGGAGAAGGCGGCCGAAGCACGACACCGGGGTGGAAGACGGACCGAGGCCGGGTCTTTGTGAAATACGGCTCGCCGTCAGAGACGCTGGACCGGCGGACACCATCGGGGCAGTCGCCGCCGTACCAGGTCTGGCGCTACACCCGCGGGAAGGAGACCTACTACATCTTCGCCGATCGCAGCGGATTCGGGGCCTACAAACTCCTGGCGTCGAACAATTTGCGGGAGACATCGACGCCCGGGTACGCCGAAATCCTCGGAGCAGTCGCGTTGCAGGATATCAGCCGGTGGCTGGGAATCGACCTCTTCCGCGATGAGAACGGGCGGGTCGGCAACCAGCAGTGTGACCAGAACAACTGTTGACCAGAATCAAGACCCGTTCCCGGGCGAGCGGTGCTCCAGTTTCCGACTTCTGACATGAGGTACACAGTCATGAACCGTGTGACACGTGGTACGGTAGTCCTCGCCGCCGCGATCGCCATTCTCTCCTGCAAGGGAGATCCGACCGGCGACCTCCGGAACGGTATCGATCATCTGATCGCCACGCCGGGCGCCATCTTCCTTGGAGTCGATTCGACCAAGTCAGTCCTGGTCGAAGCGGTCGACGAGCAGGGCAACCGGCTCGGCACCAGCTTCACCCTCGGCAGTGTCGGCGCCGGGATCACGGTCGTCGCCGACGACTCGTTCAATCTCGTCTACAACACCAAGGGCCAGCTGGTCCCGCCGAGCAACTGGACCCACATTCAGTACCTGGTGACGGGCGTGGCGAACACCAGCAACTCCAGCTTCGTGGTGACCGCCGGCGGGAAGTCGCTCACGATTCCGGTGCGCCTCGTCCCGGATACCACGAGCACCCTCACCCTCAGCGCCACGGCACCCGCATTGGGCGATACCGTGACTGCGACGGCGGGTTTGAACTTCAAGTTTACCCCGACGAGCATCGTGAGCCTGCCTGGTGCGACGGTGGTGACGCTCGGAATCTCCGCGGACAGCACCCAGATCTTCTTCCTTCCTGGCCCCAGCGGGACTGGCCCGATCTCGGTCAGCAACATGGTGGTGGCGTACGCACCTGCATTGGCCGGCTTCACCGGCAACTCCGGCGCGGCGATTCTGAGCACCCCCGCGGTGCT